>CAZJKY010000001.1:0-3768 GCA_964546915.1 uncultured Gammaproteobacteria bacterium
TCCTCTTTGGTTTCCCGAAAGCCCTCGCCTCGAAAAAGGAAATAAATACCCTCAAGCAGATTGGTTTTGCCTTTCGAGTTTTTACCAAAAATAACTGTTAAAAATTGATTAAGGATAAAGTCTCTTTTTTCAAAACTGCGAAAATTTTTAAAAAAAATCTGTTTTAGAAACATATATATGACAATTTTCTCTTGCTTTACTTTAGAGTATGATTTAATATTATAAAATATGAAAGAAAAATTTGCTTACAAACGGATTCTACTTAAACTTTCCGGTGAAATATTTGGTTCAGAAAAAGGAGTCTTGGATTTTAACCAAGTTAACAAAATTGCCTCCGTCATTCAAAATGTAAGAAAAAATACTCAAGTAGAGATGGCGATTGTTATCGGAGCCGGAAATATCTTTAGAGGACGCCTTATTGAAGACACCGAAGTTGATCATGTGGTTGCCGATCAGATTGGAATGATTGGAACAATTATAAACTCATTAGCTCTTCAAGAAGAAATTGAGCGTTTAGGTAATAATACCCGAGTAATGTCAGCTATTCCCATTCATTCTGTTTGCGAGCTTTTTATAAGAAGAAGGGCTTTAAGACATATTGAAAAAGGAAGAATTGTTATTCTGGCAGGCGGCACCGGCAACCCTTATTTTACTACTGATTCAGCTGCCGCATTACGAGCTATAGAACTTAAGTGTGATATTCTTTTGAAAGCTTCCAATGTTGATGGTGTTTATGAAAAAGATCCAAAGAAATATCCTGATGCTAAAAAAATCGATTTCATCGACTATCAATCAGCTTTAGAAAAAGGAGTTAATGTAATGGATAATACTGCTTTTGCTCTATGTCAAGGAAGAAAGATGCCAATTATTGTCTTTAATTTTAATCAGGAAAATATTGAAAAAATTCTTCAAGGAGAAAAAGTGGGCACTTTAATCGCTGAAAAATCTTAAAAAATTCCTTCACCTAACCCAAAAATCATGGCAATTAATCTTACAATCAAAAAGGATATAATTAATAAAATAAAACCAATTATTCCTGAAGTAATCTTTCCTTGAGCCGATTTCACCTTGTCAGCATTACCTTGTGACATTATATAATCATAACCTCCGGAGATTAGAACAAAAAGAAGAACAATCCCGGCCATTGGCATAATAAAACCCAAAGCTTTCGTAATAATTTTCCCTAAAGAATCAACGCTGCTATCGAGAGGACCCTGTATTGTTTGATTGCCAAAATTAAGTGATTGACTTAGTAGATGGTTTTTCATTTTTTTTACCACATTTTGGACAAATTGTAGTTGAGTTAGGAACTAATTCATTTTCAAAATCAAAATTGCATCCCAAACAATGATATTTTTCCATTACTTTTGCTTGCATGACAGTCTTTTCCACTTCAAAAATCAGCTCATCTTTGTCAACTCTCACCCTAATCAAATCTCCGGCTTTTACTTTACTATTAATGATTAAATTGGAAATCGGATTTTCAATTAACTTTTGAATCGCCCGTCTTAAAGGTCTGGCTCCGTATATTGAATCAAATCCTGCCTTAACTATTTCTTTAGTAACATCATCACTATAAGCAAATCCCATATTTTGTTCTTCAATTAATTTAGTGATTCCTTTTAACTGCAGTTTGACAATCTCAATCATATCCTGATATCTTAACGGTTCAAAAACAATCACTTCGTCAAAACGGTTAATTAGTTCTGGTTTAAAAAATTTAGTCAACTCAAATATGACTTTATCTTTTATCTCTTTAAATTTATTTTTATCTTTGTCATCTTCTATTTTAGTTTTCGCTTTAATTTCAATCGTCTTTTTCATTCCTTTCATCAGTTCATCTTGAATTAATTTAGTACCAAGGTTAGAAGTGCAGATAACCACTGTATTTTTAAAAGAAATCACACGGCCTTTATTGTCAGTTAAGCGTCCGTCATCTAATATCTGGAGAAGAATATTGAAAATATCCGGATGAGCTTTTTCTACTTCATCAAAAAGCACTACACTGTATGGTTTTCTTCGTACTTGTTCAGTTAATTTCCCGCCTTCTTCGTACCCTACGTAACCTGGAGGAGCGCCTAAAAGTTTTGCCACTTCATGTCTTTCCATATACTCGGTCATATCAAATCTAATCATCAACTCTTCGCTGCCAAATAAAATATCAGCTAAAACTTTAGCTAATTCTGTTTTACCAACACCGGTTGGACCGAGGAAAATAAAACTGCCGATCGGACGAGCAGCTGACTTTAATCCGGCTCGACCTCGACGAACCGCTTGAGAAACAGATGAAACCGCAGTCTCCTGATTAATTAATCTTTTATGGATAATATCTTCTAAGTGAGCTAATTTTTCCGTCTCTGAAGAAGTGATTTTGGCAACTGGAATTCCGGTCCAACGAGCAATAATATCTTTAATAATGTCAACGGTAACGGCTCCGGTAGTCTGGCTTTTTTTAAAATTAAATTCCTCTTTTTTTTCTTTCAAACCTGAATTAATTTCATCAATTTTTGATCTTAAGATTCTTGATTTCACTTTATCAGCCTTTTTTTCTGATTCTTTTAGCTCTTGATTTAGCTGAGCAATTCTTGTTTCCAATGATTTGATTTCTTCAGGGAGAGAAATTAAAGGTAGGCGTACGGCTGCGGCTGCCTCATCAATCAGATCAACCGCTTTATCCGGTAAAAATCTGTCACCCACATAACGTTTGGACAAAATTACCGCCGCTTCAATTGCCTCGGCTGGAATTTTAACTCGATGAAACGCTTCATATTTATCTTTTATTGCATTAAGCATCTTAATACCCTGTTCTTCAGTTGGCTCGGGAACTAAAACCGGTTGGAAACGTCTTTCCAAAGCTGGATCTTTTTCAACATATTTTCTGTATTCTGTTAGTGTAGTAGCTCCAATCATCTGAAGTTCTCCTCGAGCCAAAGCCGGCTTTAAAAAATTTGAGGCATCAAGCGAGCCTTCACCTGATGCGCCAGCACCAACAATGTTATGAATTTCATCAATAAACAAAATAATTTGACCTTGACTGTTTTTTACTTCTTCAATCAAGTCTTTCATTCTTTCTTCAAAATCACCTCGGTGTGAAGCTCCAGCTAACATACTCATTAGATCTAATTGAAGAATTCTTTTGTTTAAAAGCGGCTCTGGCACTTCTTTAGAAACAATTTTTTGAGCGAGACCTTCAACAATTGCAGTCTTACCAACGCCTGCTTCTCCAACTAAAGACGGATTATTTTTTGTCCGACGGGATAAAATATGAATTACTCTCTCAATCACCGCTGATCGTTCAACTACCGGATCAAGTAGACCTTGAGAGGCTTTAGCAGTCAAATCAATGGTAAACTGCTCTAAAGCTTTTTTCTTATTCTCGGCTTTTTTTTCTTCTTCAGTCAAACCTTCTTTTTTACCAACGACTTTTTTATTTAACTCTTCTTTATTTAAACCTAACTTGACCAAAACTCTTGCTCCTACTCCTTCGCCTTCTTCAAATAATGATAATAAAAGATGTTCAGGAGCAATAAACTCAAATCCAAGTTTTCTGGCAATTACCAAAGCGTCATTAAGAATTTTTTTTATTCTGGGAGAAAACTGAACCATTCTATCAACTGTTCCCTTTTTATAGACTTTATTAAGTTCATCTAATACTAACTGAGGCTGAATTTTAGTTTCAACTAATAAGTTATAAATTTCGCTGTCAGTTGTCAAACCATATAAAAGATGTTCACTGTCAACTAGGTCTCCTTTTAACTCTTTTGCTTT
>CAZJKY010000001.1:3868-27299 GCA_964546915.1 uncultured Gammaproteobacteria bacterium
AACCATATAAAAGATGTTCACTGTCAACTAGGTCTCCTTTTAACTCTTTTGCTTTTGTTTGGGCGGCCATCATGACACGATTAGACCGTTGTGTTAAGTGAGTCATGAGATCAAGATTATTAGTTGTTTGCTTGTCCGCCGGAGCCTTGGCGAAGGCGGATGACTTGTTGATAATGACTGGTGACTGGTTTTTTGGTTTAACTGGTTCATTAACCGAAACTGGAGGGTTGACGGTAGAAGGCGGACTTTGATTTGGGGTTGCATTAGTCACTGGTTTTTTAATAAAATCAAAATAGTCGGCCATATTTTCATTATCAATAAATTGGGGTCAATTGTCAACTTAAAATGAAAAGAATATATTTAATCATTGCCGGAGCTTTCCTTATCCTTCTAATAATTACCTCTATGATTCTTTCCTTTGGAAAAAAGTCGACAACAAACACTCAAAAAAACTCTCTTTTTCCCACCAGTATTCCCGGACAAGAGTCAAATTTACCGAATAATCAATCTTCAACTGAAACTGCGGGTTCTCCCCAAAATTCACTGATTGATATTTCTACCATTTCCCCTGTCGAAACTGAAGATTTCAAACTCCAATATTCTCCTAAATTAAATAAAATCGTTGTTGAAAAAAAAACTCCTCAAGCTGAAGAACAATTCATAAATTGGGCTAGCCAAAATGAATTGACTCAGTTGATTGAAAATCCGGATTTGACCTTAATTGTTGATCAAGGGAAAAATCCCGATGATTTTAATCCTTTGCTGGAATTCTTAAATATTTTTATGAACTTTGGACAAGGCAATGAAACTTCTTCTAATAATTCATCTCCAACATGTACGGGTCAGGCATGCCTGACCCCTACATCTCCTAACCAGCTTCCAAACCAAAACGCATCTTCTAGCTTTACCCATTATGCCCAATGTAATGGCTACGGTGATCTATCTTTGCCAGACGGCTGTAACTTATGCTATGCCGGTTGCGGTCCAACTACCGTCGCCATGATTGCCGCCAGCTACTTAGAGTCTAATTACAACCCAAAAACTATCGTTGATACTTATAAATCTAAAGGTTATTTACTCGGATGCGCCGGCTCCCGTTATTCTGATGCCAAACAGGTACTTCAAGGTCTGGGATTAAAAACCACTGACTATCTGGTATATGATTTTGAAACTGCTGATAAAGCTGTCCTTGATCTGAAAAAATATCTGGCCGGCGGATGGACATTTTTTACACTGGCCAGTTTTAAAGAAAATGGCGGCGGTCATTTTTTCTGGATTACTGATATTGATAGTCAAGACAACATCTGGGCTTATGATCCATATTATGGCCGCTATGAAATCCCGTATAATGAAAATAGCCGTTACCCATATCCATTGTATCGACTGGCATTTGGGGTGAAAAAAATATGAATACATCAAACATTAAAGTTTATTTAGCTATTTCATTCGCTCTTATTTTTCTCTTTATTCTCATCCTCATCATTCCTTTTTCCAAAAAAATCTCACCTCAAAAAACCACCACTCCTTCATCAAATCAACCCTTTCCCACCTCAGTCGAAACCGATTCAACTGATTCAACCGATTCGACCAATTCAACTAACACCCCTATTCTTGCTGACTTTACCGGTGTTGCCGAGGAAGAACTACCGCCAGCCGTATTAGACGCTTCGCTCCAAAAAAAAGACCTGCGTCAAAAAACCCCATTAAATCTTTCTACTTTCACCATTGACTTTGACTACGGTGAGGATAAATTTATTGTTACTTTGAAAGACCCAAAAGATATTGCCCAAAAAGAATTTGAAAGCTGGAGGGCGGCCAATTATCCAGGATTAAGTAATGAACAGTTTACATTAAAATAATTTAATTGACTTAATGTCTAATTTTCCTTTACAATCAATATATGCTCTCTTTTCTCAAACCAACTCTAAGTTTCCTAAAAAAAGTCTTTCTCGTCCTCGCCGTCTACTTCATCGTCATCAGCCTATTTTCTCATTTCATCGGTAGGGACAGGGTTTCCCTGTCCTCCCAAACAGACCCAATCAAACAAAACCGGGCTGAAATTTATAAGGTCATCAATGATAAAGAACTTAATAAAACAAAAGAGGGAAAGCTGACTATTGCTTTATACCGTGGCGCCATGTGTAGTATGATCGGCGAAGCCTGTACTGATAATCCTGCCGACGCTGATAAAAACTATGGCAAAAGTGTCTTCGGATTTATGAGTAATCTGATTATTATTCCTTACGCCAATCCTCCTGCCTCCGGAGTAATGTGGGCTTATGAAGGTCTTCAAAATGCCGGTTTTGTTCCTAAATCTATTGCCGCTGAAGGAATCGGCTTTGCCGCCATTAAACCATTTTCCAATCTCTGGAAGATCTTTCGTGATCTCTCCTACATGCTTCTTGTCATTGTTTTAATCGCCATCGGATTTATGATTATGTTCCGCGCCAAAATCAATCCCCAAACTGTTATTTCTGTTGAAAATGCTCTTCCAAAAATAGTTATTGCTCTAATTCTAATCACTTTTTCCTTTGCGATTGCTGGATTTATTATCGATCTGATGTATATAATAATCGGCTTGACTGTCTCTACGTTAATTAACGATCCTACAAAAGCTACTACATTTAAAAATGAGTATATGATGGCTTCAGGAATGGATCTCTGGCGAGACGTCAGAGCTCGTTTTGGAACACAATGGGTCGGTATGGCTTTAGGGAGCGCTTTTACTCAAATTGTCCCTATTCCAATCTATCTTACTTTCAGAACAGCGGGCGGAGTATTAATTATATTTTTAATGAAATGGTTAGTTCAACATTTAGTCAATTCTGGTGGAGATCTTTTAGGTTTAGCTAATTCAAATGTAGGATTAGCTACAGCAGTTTTAGGTCCAGGTAACATAATAAAATCATTAATTGAAACGCCTTTGTTAATTTTTTTCTTACTTTTTTTATTTTTAATTGGCTTTATATATCTAATTCCTTGGTTAGTGTCCGTTATAATTGGTCTTTCTTTTCTATTTCTGATGTTTAGACTTTTTTTTCTTTTATTTTCTAGCTATCTTAAACTGATTATAAATATTATTATCTCTCCTTTACTTCTTTTATTTGAAGCTGTCCCTGGAAAAAACGCTTTCAAATACTGGATTATGAACATCGTCGGTAATTTAATAATTTTTCCTATTATGATCTTTGTTTTTATCCTTGCCTATCTTATTATCTTTGATACTAATTCTTCTGATATGACGGCTCGTCTTCCTTATCTTTATGGAATAGATAGTAATTCTTTTAGGTTAATGATTGGACTTGGAATAATCTTTTTAATACCTGATTTTGTTAAAACTATCAAAGAAGCCTTAGGTATAAAAGAACTACCATTCCAAATAGGAGTAGGTACTTACTTTGGTGGAGTATCTGCTGGAGTTGGTGCTGGAACCGGATTACTTGGACAGTTTGGTAGTATTTGGTTAGGTATTTCAGCAATTTCTGGTTTTAAAGGCCTTCTTACAAAAGGAGAAGTCGGTAAAATAGCCAAAGAAACTACAGATATTCACGAAGGTAAAAAAACAAGCGGAACAATTCCAACAATTAAAGCTGATCTCTGAATAAATACTGATGTTTTTGATATATTTATTCCAATTAAACAAAGCATAAACACTGAGAATATTATTATATCGGACCACTAGCGGAATTTTCCGTCTATATTTAACCGAACCCTGGAATTTTAAGTATATTTACTCCAATCAACCGTAATATAAACACCGAAAAGATTATCAACATCAACCCCATAATACATGAAGTAATCAGCTCTTGGGCTTTTTTCAGCTTCTCCGGATTGCCTTGTGATGATTGCATCATAAACGCCGCATAAATAATACATAATAATGAAAACCCACCGGCTAATCCAATTCCCAGACCAAAAACCGTCTCTTCAATAAATTTTTTACTATCAGTCTTCACACATCCAATTCCGGAGAACACTCCACCATCATTAGCGCAAGTTAAACAAGCATTTCTATCTTCAACCTTAAACTGTCTTTGACAAAAATCATTCATCGCTTTTAAATAACCGGGAGAAGGAGTAATCGGATTAATACATTTACAATTTGAGTCATTTGGATTAGGAGTTGACTGAACACCGGTATAACATGAGCTTAAATTTTGGCCAATAACTTCTTTATACACATCTATTACCGGTTGTAATAAATTATCTCTAGCAAAGTTAATAAAAAAACTAAATGTATTCATTACACTACTTAACGGCCCTAAATCTGGAGGGATAAAAGAAGATGGATAATAAACACGGCAACACTGATTTTTAGCTGGATCTTCAGCTACTCCACAGTTTACATTAGGTATAGTGATATTGGTATTAAAAACTGTTGGCGTTTGGGCTTCGACTTTAGGCAAAGAAAAAAACAAAAACGAGCTTAACAAAATAAATAACACCAAAAATATTTTCTTCATAATTCTATCATACCAAATTTATTTCTTTTCAATATCAACAAAAAACATCCACCTTCGTTGACTTTATGACTTTACCATCTCGTCACGATCGTATCAAGATGGTAAGTGTATTCTTTATATTCTTTTATTCTTGACTTATCACATATTATGTAATAAAATAGTACTTAGTTATTACAATTTATGTATTAAGTATGGAGTTTAATCGAAGAATAATCAAGTATTTGGAGCTTTGGCGCAATAAAAAAGAGAGAAAGCCTCTAATTGTTCGCGGTGCCAGACAGGTAGGTAAAACATCGGCCATTCTTCTTTTTGCAAAAAAATATTTCCAGAATTTAGTCTATATAAATTTAGAAAAAGCCGAACATGGCCGTCTTTTTAATCAAGATTTATCACTTGACGAGTTCAAAAAGATTATTAATGTTCACTTTGGAAAATCTCTTAGTCCTGGTAATACTCTTTTATTTATCGATGAAATTCAAGAAAGCCCATATTTAATAAAACTATTAAGGTTTTTTTATGAAGATATGCCCTATCTCCACGTCATCTCGGCCGGTTCTTTGTTTGAAGTAAAGATAAAAGAAAAAGGAATTTCTTTACCGGTTGGCCGAGTAGAGTTTATTTACCTTTATCCTTTGGATTTTTTTGAATTTTTAGAAGCAGTCGGAGAGATCGGCTCGGTTAAATTTTTAAATAATTTTGATTTTAAAGATAAAATCCCTTTTTCACTCCACGACAAATTTCTTAAACTATTTTATGACTATGTTTTGATCGGTGGAATGCCTGAGGCGGTAAAAATCTATGCTCAAACAAAAAATGTTCAAGAAGTCAACTTAGTTTATTCCAATCTTCTGACATCGCTCAAGGAAGACATTTATAAATATTCATCACTGTCATCAGGCAAATACCTATCTTTTGTCCTTGATCAAGTACCATTATTTGCCGGCCAATCTATCACTTATGAAAAATTTGCCGGTTCAGATTATAAAAGCCGCGAAATTCATAAGTCTTTTGATACTCTATCGTTAGCATTGATTATTAATCAAATAAAAGCTACTAAAAGTTCTAATCTTCCCCTTATTCCTCAACAAAAAAAGGCTCCAAAACTGATATTCTTAGATGTTGGTTTAGTTAATTATCAAATGGGGATACAAAAAGAATTTATTAATCTTAAAAATCTTAATTCATTTTATCAGGGAAGAATTGCCGAACAGGTAGTCGGCCAACAACTTTTATCGTCTTTTACCCAAGAATCTGCAAATATTTATTATTGGTATAAAAAATCCCCCTCTGAGGCTGAAGTTGATTTTTGTCTTATTTTCCAAAGTCAGATCATAGGAATAGAAGTAAAAAGCGGTTCCTCCGGTCGATTAAAATCAGCCTATCAATTTATAAAAACTGTTGAAAATAGTCGCGTTCTAAGAGTATATGGCGGGGAATTCAAGAAAACGAAAAATATCACTTCTCTTCCTTTTTATTTCCTTTCTCGATGGAAGGATGTTTTAAAAAATTAGAAAATTTTATTGTTTCTTTTTTCCCGCTGCTTCATCCATTGCATCCTTAATATATTTCCATAACAAAAATGCTATTGCTAATGGAAGGAACTGATTAACCATATCAAAACTAATCGCCTTTAAGTCTCCTCCATGCTCTTTTCTAAGTTTTGCGCTGTTCCATTTATGGTCAATATGCCTTTGTTTTCCAAATTTAATCGGCTTTTTCATTCCTGGTAATTTAATCCATCTGTCTTCCGGTTGACCACCAACATATTTACCTTCTTCTATTTTCTGTAAATCATAGGCGTTTTTAGGAAGTAGTCGGAATGACTCCAAAGCGATGCAATATCTGTCAATGTCCCGTGAATCCCATTCCCAAACTGCGGTTGAACGACCGGCATATTTAGCCGCCATCGAATTCTCTTTTCCTAATCTGAAAAGCCCAAATAAAGGTTTTGCCGCTGTATCCTTTTTAAAGTAGTTGATGACGGCACTGGAGATATTATAAACAAATTCATAGTCATGTCCGGTTCCATGAACCATGGTAATTGCCTTTTGAGCTTTTCTTAGGAAATCAATAATTTCCGAAAAATCATGCTTTCCGTCTATTGCTATCTTATTAAGTATCCGCGGCATTTCAATGATCCAAGGAGATATAACGCTTTCAATCATGCCGGTATCAGCGATTGTTCTAGCAATCGCTCTTGGGCCTGTTCCTCTTATTGCCATTAAAGTAAAGTCAGTCTCTTCCAATCCAAAAGTAAAAGGATACTTTCCTATTGCCTTAAACCCACTGCTATCTAGAAATTCGCTGTTTAAATATTTTCCTTTCATTTTTTTGTAAAGAGTAATCACTTTATCAATCTGATCTCCTGAAAACTTTTTTTCTTCCCCTTGCTTATTAAGACCTTCTAACAGTCTTTTAATTGTATTTTCGTTAATCTCATATTCAAATTTATTAAAAGAATTAAGTCTTAGATTTCTAAATAAATGTGAGGATTCTTT
This sequence comes from uncultured Gammaproteobacteria bacterium, assembly GCA_964546915.1. GTDB lineage: Bacteria > Patescibacteriota > Microgenomatia > UBA1406 > GWC2-37-13 > GWC2-37-13. The sequence goes on from CAZJKY010000001.1 coordinate 10,830, forward strand.
GGCATAAGCAGATATTTCTCGTCTCAAAAGCATCTCAACAAAGTTAAAGTCTTTCATTACTTCATCAAACTTTTCTCGGGATAGTCCCATCTCCTGTTGAATCTCCTGCCATCGGCTGACTCCTTCTTTTTGAAATCGGCTTCGGTCAATCCGCAAAAATATTGATGGAAATCGTAAGGCTACTTCGTGAGCCAAAGCATTATTAATAAACAGCTCTGCTGCTTTTTTTTCAACTGCCGCGTTATAATCATCACCTAAAGACAGACCATTAGCTACATCTTTGACTAATTCTGCTTTTGCCTGTTTTTGCAAACCGCTCATATAACTATTATAGTCAGCTTCGCCAAAAGGCTTAAAATAGCGCTCAAAAATATATTTAAAAAGATCGGTTATTTTAGATGTTTCAGCTTCTTCCCCTTTTTTACCGAACTTAGGAATATCAACCTTTGTCTTTAAAAAATCATTGATTGCTTCGAAACCTATTAAATCCATTGCCTTAAAAGTCTCAAGATAGCTTAACGTTCCGTCTTCATTCCTTTCCATATGCCCGCTAAGTGAATAAGTCATCCGCCAGCCTTTTCTAAATAAAAGGCCGCCAACTTTATTGATATTTATTAACCTATCCACAAAAAGGTCATCAGGTAAATCGCTTCGACCTTTGACAAACGAATCCATATATTTGGCCATATTATTGAACATCTTTGAATGATCCCAAATTCTTCCAGTTTTCTCCATCGGCATAAAGTAAAACATTGGCCAGAGATGTTCTCCTTGCCAACGTAATCCAACATGAAGAGGATTAAAAACCTGTAAAGAAGTAGCGTCGTTTGTACTGTAAGAAGCAAAAAGGCCTTTACTTCTCTCTATATCGAGTGGATCAGCATAAGAAGATTTCTCCGGCTCGGTTAAAAATACCGCTCGAGCAATACCAACTGCCGCATTGACCGCATATTGGATTCTGTCTCTTGACTCATTCGGATAAAGTTTTTTGAGCATAGCGATTACTTCCGACTCAAGTTGGGTGTTTACTCTTTCTAATTGATTGGTAAACTGGTCGGTCCGGTGAGTCCAGTCTTGAGAAGCAAACTCCTCCATAACAAACTTTTCATATAAATTAAAGGCTTCTCCAATCAAGCCGCCATCCGGTAAAAGCATCATCTCATCCACATCTACACCTGATAATTTTTCCGCGTAACCGGCTAGAGTGGAATAAAATCCTTTATCTCCATGAGCTGGATGATTAAATAAGGCTCGGCCGTTGTGAAGATATGATGATCGATGCTGCCAATGATTAAAGTTAATTTCCATAGATTGAACAAATTCACTTAGACCAATATCTTCAAAATATGGTAAGGGGCTCATTCTTAAACTTGGAACTTTTTTTCCCTCTTTGTTAATTTCTTCAACTGTGTGCGCCTCCTCTGCGTGTCTAACTAACTTTATTTTGTATTTATCTTTTTCTTCTTTACTGCCGCTTTCCTCTATCTCCCTAAGAGTGTTATAAAGTCTTTCTATTTTTATTACAATCGCGTTTTTCACCGCTAAAATACCACGAATAAAATCTTCCTGTTCTATTTCTTCAAAAAATTTATCAGGCCGCTCTATCTGAATTCGATAGTAAAGCTGATTCAAAATATCACCAAGCTTTTTACCAATATGCTCCGACACTTCAATCCTTATCTCTCGCTCAATCAGATCAGCTAAACTATTCTCTATTGGAGCAGTCTGTCCTAACTTATTATAGGCTCTTAATATTTTTTCTCTATATTTGTGATCTTGTGTTTCTTTTTCTCTTTCTCCTTTAAATAGAAAATCGATATTGCCTTTAAATGTTTCTGGGCTATCTAATACTGCTAAAAACTTCCTTTGTTCTCCTGTAAACTTGCTAAATATTTCTCTGCCTTCTATGTCCCCAGCACCTATTTCTTGAAGTTTTTGGGCGTCTAATAATTGTTGTGCTCTTTCTTGATCGCTTGAAACAGGTCTTTGATCAAATATTTCTCTTATCTCTCCCTCTTTTTTTCCAAAAACACTAGCTTTTTTTTCCAAAGCATTAAGTACACTTTTAGCTGCTTCTGGGTCTTTTGACTTTAATAGATCAAAATCTTTTTGAAAGTTGGTCTTTTCTTGACCTTCTGAAGATAAAATAATCTCCTTCTCCCCTCTAAGATATTCGCCAAGACTTTTTCCAATATTAACTGCTGCTGACTCGGAAATAGACGCCTCAACTATCTGACTCAAAAGGACTTGGCCTTTATTTGGATTCTTTATTTCTTTTACCACTTCAGCCGCTTTGATTAAAGATCTATGTATTTCTTTAGCTGCTTCTTTCTGGTTTTTTTCTGCTTGTGAGGTTTCTCCTTTTTGTTGGACAACTTCCTGAGCTTCTTTCAACCTATTAGATTGGTTAGCCGCGTCTTGAAGATATCTTGTTGCTAATTCTGATCTTTGCTGATCTTTCTGTTCGGGAGTAGCATCTGATGCCTCGATTCCTCGCAGTTGATTTCTTACTACTTCTCTTAACTGTTCTATTGCTCTTTCTGTCTCAACTGCTTTTCCCTGTGAATTATCCTGTTGTTTTTCCGGCGCATTGTCCATACTAAAAATGTAGCAAATTTAGAGAAGCTAAACAAGGAGAAACTTAAATGAAGAAATAAACAAATAATAAAATAAGCAAATAAATGAAAAAATGAATAAATGTATTAATTCTGACATTTGATTATTTAAACATTTATTTTTTCATTTGTTTATTTGATTATTTCTTCATTTCGATGACCAATTGCCGTTCCCTACCTTCGCCGACCGAAGAAGTGGTTAGCTCCGAATAGTTACTGGTAATATATTCGTGAATTAACTTTCGTTCATAAGAGGAAAGGTTGTTGATATAACCGGGATTGCCGGTAGACTTTGTTTGTTCGGCATACTCTCGAGCTATAGTTTCTAATCTTTCTTTTTGTTTCTCCCTGAAGTCGTTAACATTGACAAGAATTTCTACTCTTTCGTTAAATTTTTTATAAAGAATTACTTCAAGTATTTTTTGAATGGCGCGGATAGTCTCTCCATGACGGCCGATTACTGTTGAAACTTCTTCATCGGTTTTTATAATTACCTGAAAAATTCCTCCGTCATCCGCTACTTCAACTTCAAACTTATTAATCATTTTACTTAAAAGTTCTTCTGTCTCGGTTTTTATTGTTGCAATTTTCTCCATATCATTTATTAACTTTTAATTTACCGTTCACTTTTCTGTACTGCATTATGCCCATAATCGAGAATACATTCCAATATAAAGATAGTCCAACCGGTAAAGTATATGCAAACCAACCAATCATAATCGGAAACATGTATTTCATCTGGGTATTCATCGCTTTTTGAAAGTCGCCTTTACTTTCTTCTTTTTTATCCTTATCTTTTTGAGCCTGTACAACCTGCGAGGTTGTATTGGCCTGCGGCATTGACGCTAAAGCCTGAAAATACTGCAAGATCCCTGTGATCAAAGGAATTAACAAATAATACCAATCTCCTGCCTGCTTTGGTGACTTGACTAAATCCAATCCGAAAAACCAGGGATCAATCGACTGAATTTTTAATATTGACCAATACAAAACTTTATTAATCGACACTATGGTTTTTTCCGCCTGACCATTGGCCAAAAAAAGATTTAGAGTATTATATAAAGCAATAAAAATCGGCAGTTGAATAATCATCACTAAACAACCAGAAGTTGGATTAATTCCGTGTTGCTGATAAAGTTTTAGCTGTTCTGCTTGTAGTTGTTTTTTGTCATTTTTGTGTTTTGTTGAAAGATTATCCAAATGAGGTTTAAGTTCCTGCATTTTCTTGGCCGTCTCAATCTGTTTTTTGAAAAAAGGCTGAAAAAGTAATCGAACAGAAACTGTCAAAGCAATAATAGCAAACCCAAATGCTCCTGGAAGTTTTATCATCAAAAATAATTTATAGAAAACAACAAGAAGATTTAAGATTGGAATTACAAAGATGGTATTAAATAAGTTAGGGTTCAACATAATAACAAATAACAAATATTAAATAACAATTGAATAATAAATATTAAATGTTTAAAACATTTGTTATTTATTATTTAAAATTCAATTGATGTTTGTTATTTATAATTTATTATTGTTAAACCGTAAGCTTTGCTCTTCCCTTCCCTCTTCTTCTTTTCAAGACATTTCTTCCATCATGACTGTCCATTCTTTTCAAAAATCCATGTTTTCTATTTCTTTTCGCCTTTTTTGGCTGATATGTTCTTTTAGGCATAATATTAATTTTAAAATCTAACTTCTAAAATAGATTCTTCCTTGCCTTTAAATGTTTTCCAGACAGTTTCTGTCACAAACGGTATAAACGGATGAAGCATCTTTAGATTCTCTAAATATACTTCTTTCAATTCTTCCAAAGCTTCTATGTTACCATTAATTATCTCGTCTTTCAATTGCTCTATATAAAAGTCGGCAAACCTATGCCAAATAAATTCATAAACCAATCCTAAAGCTTTAGAGAATTGATAACTATCCATATATTTCAAATACTGTTTTTTCTCCTTCTTAAACTCTTTTTTTAGTTCGTTTAAAATTTTCACACCTTTAATTTTTGGAGCAATAAATTGCTCCACTACTTTCTGGTTCATCTCAATGAATCTTCCCACATTCCATATTTTGTTTATAAAATTCCTCATTCCCACCACTTTTTGCTCGGAAAATAACATGTCATTTCCTTCTTTAACGCCAAATATTAAAGCGGCTCTTAAAGCATCGGCCCCATATTTATTTACCATATCCATCGGATTAACCACATTACCTTTACTTTTGGCCATTTTTTTTCCATGAATGTCTCGGATCAATCCGTGAAGAAAAACTGTCTTAAAAGGTTTTTTACCCGTGGCAAAAACTCCAATCATAATCATTCTGGCCACCCACCAAGGTAAAATATCATAACCCGTCTCCATCACAGAAGTCGGATAAAAATAATTAAATAAATTATTGTCTTTAATTTTTGATATTTGATCTTTGATATTTGATTTTGAGCAACTCATCAGAGTTGCGAACGGCCACTGGGCTGACGAAAACCAAGTGTCAAAAGTGTCAGTATCTTGTATAAATTCACATTGACCGCAAATTTGACACTTGTCCGGTTTTTCAACTGATATAAACCATTCTTTTTTTGCCTTACATTTGTAAGCTGGAATTCTGATTCCCCAAACAATCTGTCTGGAAATATTCCAGTCGCGAAAATTATCTAACCACCAAACCAGAATTTTCTTAAATTTTTTTGGAACAATCTTTATTTCATCTTTTTCCACTAATTTTTTTGCCTTATCAGCCAAAGGCCTGATTTTTACAAACCATTGTTCTTTAGGTAACGGCTCCAACACTCGACCGCATTTATAACATGTCCCGACTCGATGTTTATAATCTTCTTTTATTTTTACTAATAATCCTTTAGTTTTAAAGTCTTCAACTATTTTTTTTCGCGCCTCATTAACATATAATCCTTGGTATAAGCCTGCTAGTTCGTTTAGCTTACCATCAAAATCAATTACTTGTTTTAATTCAAGATTATGCCTTTTACCGGTTTCAAAATCCGTAAAATCATGGGCCGGTGTAACTTTAACTACGCCTGTACCAAACTTTTGGTCGACCGATTCATCAGCAACGACTTTTAATTTAAACTTTTCCATTAGTCCTTCTACCTCGATTTCTTCTCCTATCCATTTTTTGTACCTTTTATCTTTCGGATTAACAGCCACAGCCGTATCACCAAATTTTGTTTCCGGTCTTGTTGTGGCTAAAATAAATGGCCCATATTTCATATAATAAAGTGGGGAAATTCTTTCCTTATGGACGACTTCTAAATCCGAGAAAGAAGTCCCGCAAAAAGTGCAATAATTAACTAATCTTTTTTCTCTATAAACCAACCCTTTATCATAAAGTTTTTTAAAAGTTTCATAAACGATTTTGACAATGTCTTTATCAATAGTAAATTTTTTCTTTGACCAGTCTAGAGCAAAACCTAAACTCCGCAACTGATTTTCCATATTTGATCGATTGTCCATAACAAAATTAAGGATGTTTTTGTAAAGCGTTTCCCGGTCAAAATCAAACCGGCTTTTTCCTTCTTTTTTTAGATGTTTTTCAAAAACAAACTGAGTTTCAAATCCGGCGTGATCAGCGCCAGGTAGCCAAAGAATTTCATCACCCAATAGCTTATGGTAGCGGATCATTATATCCTCAACTACATACATGGCGTGACCCAGATGAAGATCAGCGTTGGCATTCGGAGGAGGAAGGATGATCGAAAAAGGCTTTTTCTTTTTGTCAACACCGGCTTTGAAATAGCCTTTTTCCTCCCATTCTTTATAAATTTTCTCCTCAACTGATTGAGATTGGTATTTGGAATCCATAATTATTCTCATTATTATATAATAATTTCTTATGAACTGGATTTTAACTACCCTTCAATGGTATTTCCAACTTTTGATAATCGGAATCGTCTTTACTCCCTTAACCAAAAAAATATTCAAAAGTTTCGGTTTTGATTTTGGCTATCCATTTGCCAAAACCTTAGGAATAATTTTATTAAGCTATTTTGTTTATGTTTTGGGAACTGTAAAAATTCTTCCTTTCAGTCGTTTAAGTCTTATTTTTATTCTTTGCTTATTCGCCATTATTAATTTTTTTATTTATAAAAAACAACGTAAAGACGTGATTAATCACGTCTCTACAACCAACCCCTTGCCGATGATTATCATCGAGGAAATCCTCTTTATTTTCTGCCTCTTTTTTTGGACCTTTATCCGCAGTCAGGAACCGTCGATTCACAGTTTGGAAAAGTTTATGGATTTTGGCTTTATCAATTCAATTCTAAGGGCTGATTTCTTTCCGCCAAAAGATATCTGGTATGCATCCGAACCAATTAATTATTATTATTTTGGCCACCTGACTGGCGCCCTGCTCATAAAACTAACCAATATTAAAGCTTCTATTGGATACAACTTAATTCTTGCCACCATCTTTGCCCAAGGAGCTACCCAGGTATTTTCTTTAGTCGCAAATATTATTAAACGCTACGATCAAAAATTGGGCTATTTAAAAACTATCATTTTTGGTTTAATCGGCGCTTATTTAGTTAATCTCGGCGGTAATCTTCATACTATTTATCTTTTTACCAAAGGTTATCCTAATGAAAGCCCAATTCCTTTCTGGAAAATACTGTCAGGCTTCAATCCAACTACTTATTGGTACCCAAATGCTACCCGTCTTATTCCATTTACTATTCACGAATTTCCTTCATATTCTTACGTCGTAGCAGATCTCCACGGGCATGTGTTTGATATTCCATTTGTACTGTTAACATTGGCAATATTATTTATTATCTTTACTTCAAGTCAAAAGTTAAAAGTTAAAAGTCAAAATTTAAAGTCAAAAGTAAAAAATTTCTGGCAGCAAATTTCAACTAATTTCAACCCGTTTCAACTAATTTCAACCATATTCCTTGTTTTTTAACTGCTGTTCACTACATGACCAATGCTTTTGATGGCCCTATTTATTTATTACTTACTTTAATTATTTTTTTTGTTATGTTTCGGTTTTCTTATAAACTATTTTTAAATTCATTTATTCTCATTTCTTCATTTATCATTTTTTCATTACCTTTTTCCTGGCATTTTAAACCCTTTATCAGTGGCATTGGCGTTAACTGCTCTCCTAAATTCTTGACTGATATTGGTAAAATCGGCCCCTTTTTATTTGAAGCCGGCAACTGTCAAATCTCACCTCTTTGGATGCTATTTATCTTATGGGGATTTTTCTGGATATCTTTTTTAATATTTTTATTTATAAAAAGGTACAGACAAGGCACTGCCTTGTCTCTACAGAAGGACAATGAAACAATAAAACAATTAAACAATTTCTTATTTATTTTATTTTCCTTCAGCCTTTTCCTCACTATTATTCCTGAATTCTTTTATATCAAAGACATCTACCCAGCTCATTTCCGGGCCAACACTATGTTTAAGCTTGGCTACCAGGCTTTTACCATGATGGGAATTGCCTCGGTAATAACCTTTTTTCTGATAAAACATGTGCGAAAGAGCAATGAAACAATGAAACAATGGAGCAATAATTTATTAGCAATTGTCTTTATTTTTTTTCTCTTCTTCCCCTCTATCTATCCTTATTTTTCCGTTCCTTCTTACTATGGTTCACTCAATCGAAAAATTGAATTAGACGGTGAAGTTTGGTTAAAAGAAAGTCATCCGGAAGATAATGAAATCATCGATTATCTGAATAAAAACGAAAAAGAACAACCGGTGATTTTAGAAGCTCAAGGCGATTCTTATACTGACTATGAAAGAGTCTCTGCTTTTACCGGACTGCCAACAGTGGCCGGCTGGTGGGTACATGAATGGCTTTGGCGAGGCAGTTCTGATGTGGTAGGAAAAAGAATACCAGAAGTAGTTATTCTTTACGAATCAAATAATGTAAATGAAACTAGATCTTTAATAAAAAAATATCAAATAAAGTATGTAGTAATCTCGCGATTAGAACGCCAAAAATACCCAAATTTGAATGAAGAAAAATGGTCTAAAATTGGTAAACTAATTTTCAAGTCTTCTAATGGCTTTGGAGCTTTATATCAAGCAAATCAATAAACAAAAATCCCGAATAAATCGGTGTTGACAAACCAATTTTTTTTTGCTAATGTAGTACCGAGCATTACTATTCGTCGTTCCCTCAAATACGAGCGGTAGTGATGCTCTTTTTTTGTTATAGATGATATAACTGCACCGGTATTCTTAAATTCTTTTTCGCCAGTTTCTTAAACTGATCGGCAACAAATCCAATTAACTCATTTTTCTTTTGATATTTTGTTTTAAAGCTATATGATTTGGGCTTTTGGGAAAAGAAAATGTTCTTCATAACTCTAAATATAAATCACCAAAAAACATTTGTCAAGGCCTATAGATAAATACATGTAGATTATAGGATATCTTATAGAATATTTCGTTTGATTTAGATTATTGTAACAATATAAAAAAAGTTGTCCCAAATTGGTGGATAACTATGTTTATACATTTGAGAAAGCTCATCCAGTATAATATTCTTATGAATTTATCCTTACTTACCTACAATACCCTGTTTAACAACGCTGCCAATAAAATTGATGAAGTCATTGATAAATATCATCCTGATATTATTTGTCTTCAAGAAGCACTCACTGATGACAACAACATAAAAAAAATTGAAAAATTAGGCTATAAAATGGCCGATTATTCAAACTCTTTTGTGAAATTCGGAAAAATCTTCGGAGTAATTACTTTTTATAATCCTAAAACTTTAATTTTTAACGATTCTTTTATCTTAAATTTAGGAATTAACCCTATTGAATATTTTTTTTATCTTATTCAGGTTTTGCTTGGTTATAATAAACCAAAAACAATCTTAAAAACTGATTTCATCCATAAGTCCACCAAGAAAAGAATTGCTATCTGTAATGTCCATCTCTATGTTATTGGCAGTAATGAACTAAGAATCAAACACATTAATAAAGCTTTAAAATCTGTCAATCTTTCTAAAAAAGAACCGTTAATTATCTGCGGCGATTTTAATTACTTTCCTTATCAAAGAAAACGGCTTGAAAGAATGATGGCTCGATACCATTTAAAAGAAGCCACTAAAAACATTGAACAAACAATCAAATTTTCTTATGATGGGTTATCTGAGAAGTTTAGTTTTTTTCAAAGGTTTTTTTCCAAATTTATTAATAAAGTGTTTGCCAACGGTCTAAAGATTGATTATGTTTTTTACCGGGGCTTAAGACTAAAAAAAACTGAAAGAATTGACGTTCGCTTTTCAGATCATTACCCTATTATCTCGACCTTTGATATTTAATCTTCAATTAATTTATTAAATAATTTCTTTATTTGTTTCAAGTAACCCTTGAAAAACTCTTCTTTTTTTACTTTGACCTCTTCATTATTATAGACCTGACCACCCATTTGATAATCAAATATTTTATCTTTAATCTCACCGCTAATAAGTCTTTTTGTAAAAGCAACTAAATATTTATACAAAAATTTTACCTCTCCTTCTTTCTTCATTCGACGCAAACTAAAAACAACCTTAGCATTCTTTATAAATTTTGCTGTTACTCCCCAAATACTGGCTCTTTGAATAAATTCATGGTCTTCTGATATAAACAGAGACTCATCAAAGCCTTTAATTAGATTAAAAAAACTTCTCTCAACAATTATTACTCCACCCAAAGAAAAACGGTTAGAAAAATTTTGTGTAAGTTCAATTAAATTATTTATAAAGTCAAATACTGGTTTATACTGTCTATATTCTCTGTCTGGTGAAAAATAGGGAATAAATAATAAACCTTTTTTATTAATTATTGATTTATTTACTTTGTTTAAAAAAGATGAATTAATTCGTGAATCAGCATCAAAAAACACTATATATTCACCTATTGATCTTTTAGCTCCGTAATTTCTTTGTGCGGCAACGTTTTTTAATTTTGTTTGATAAAATTTAATACTCAACTTTTTCTTAAATTCCTCAGCTGTTTTCTTTGTATTGTCTTTTGAATAACCATCGGCAATAATTACCTCAAAACCTTTTTCCATCTGTTTTGATAAATCATTAAGTAGTTTGGGAAGATATTTTTCTTCGTTCAAAGTTGGGATCACAACTGAAAAAAACGGTTTCATAGCTTTTTGATTATTATATAATAATAAAAATGAAAGTTTCTGTTATTATCCCTGTTTATAACGAAGAAAAATTCATTAAAAACTGTCTTGATTCTTTGATGAAACAGGAGGAAAAACCTGATGAAATAATTATAGTTGACAATAACTGCGCTGATAAAACCATTGAGATTGTAAAAAAATATAAGGGAATAATAATCATTAAAGAAAAAACTCAAGGAATAATTCCGTCAAGAGATGCTGGATTTAACGTCGCTCTAGGCGATATTTTAATTAAGATGGATGCTGATGTCTTCATTCCAAAAAACTTTGTAAAAAAAATTAAATTAGACTTTAAAAAATACCAAAAAATAGCTGGTGTGACTGTCTATATAAATTTCCATGATAGTTTGTTTTTAAGAAGTACTAAATTTTATTTCGATGTCTATATGTGGATTGCAAAAATTACCATTGGCCATTATATTTTTGGTGGACCAGCTTATGCTGTTTCCAGAAAGTTCTGGGAAATGGTTAAAAACGAAGTGTGCCTAGATGATAAAAAAGTTCATGAAGATATTGATTTATCAATCCATATTGGTAAGAGGGGTCAAATATTATTTGACCAATCGCTAATCGCATATGCCTCAGGCCGAAGAATTAAAAATAATCCCCTTTCTTTTTTTATCGAGTATCCTTTTAGATTCTTTAAAATGTTGAAAAATCATTGACTTTTAAACATTTTCTCTACTTCTTTTAAAGTCGTCACTTCTTGAGGATTTTTGTCATCTCTAAATCTTTCCAACCTGGGAAAACGTAAGGCTAATCCGGCTGTATGAGTCGGCGACTTAGTAATCTCATCAGCTCTAATCTCAACCACGATTCCAGGCGTCACCCAAACATCGCACTCCATCATCTTGTTGACTAAATAATTCTTTGGTTTTTTGATAAATTTTAACTTTTCACTTTTCACTTTTAACTGTTGCCATTCTACGTCCGTCAACCCCGTCCCAATTTTAGCCACAGTGACAAAAACCTCTTTTTTTTCATCAAAAACTCCCACTAAAAAAGCACCCATGCCAAAATCAGTCCGTTTGCCTTTTCCTAAATCATAGCCCATTACCAAACAATCAATCGTGTCATTGATCTTTGAGGAATAGCTTCTTTTATACTTAATCCAGTTCCAACCCCGAGCGCCCGGCTGATAGATTCCATCAATTTTTTTGGCAATTACTCCTTCCAACTTTTTAGCGATGGCATTATCAAAAATTTCCTCCAACCGGTCTTCTTTTTCTACCTCTTCTTGATGATCGACAATAATAATCTGTTCATTGATATTTTTGTTTTTTTTGATTGATTGTTCAAGAGCTTTTCTTCTTTCTATAAAGGGAAGCTTAATAAAATTTTTCCCATTTAAGTATAAAAGTTCAAAAACAAAAAGTTTTAACGGCACTTCTAAGGCTTTTTCTTTAATATCATATTTTCTTTTCCGTTGGACTGTTTCTTGAAAAGGTAAAAACTCACCTGTCTTTGGATTAAAACCAATTGCTTCTCCTTCAAAAATAATTTTATCAGCTTTAACTTCTTTTTTTACTCCCTCAACAAGATCGGGATACATAAACGTTACATCTTCAAGACTACGGGAAAAGAGCTTAACCTTAGGAAGGTCCGTCCCTTTAGGGTCGGACCTTAAATAATGGATCTGAAGTCGAAACCCATCGAATTTCGGTTCGACTAAACATTTGCCTATTTGTTTGATAATTTCTTTGGCTGATGACATTCTCTCCGCCTTCATCATAATAATTGGTGTAAAAACTTTCGGCTCGATTTTTTTTAACTTATCAATTCCTTTTTCTTTAAGTATTTTTCCAATAAATCCTAAATCAGGCCGGACATGATAAGCAGCTTCTATGATTGGCCGCAGGCTTTTATCCCCTTTCAACATCCAAGAATAAGCATCAAGGATAGTCATATCAGAAAAACCAAGACGAATAATTCCAGTCGGTAAACGGACAAGATAGCGGCCAGACAAAGGATCAAGTTGACGGATTAACTGAGACAGTAAACTGATTTTAATTTCTTGCGATCCGGTGCCGGAAGCAGTTGCCAACCGATAAAAGAAATCAAAAACCGCTAATACTTCTAAATCTTTTTCTTCAAATGAAGAATACTGCTTTTTAAAATTCTCAACCGTTTGTCCCAGATCACCGGTCTTTTTAAACTCTTTTTCAAAATAAGCTTTTTCAATATTCAAAGCGGATACAGCCGCTTTAACAATCATCTTTTCTGCCATGCCAAAATCAACTCCTTCATAAGCCGGCACTACTCTTCCTTGAAGCAGATAAACGACTTTTGCGATTTCTTGAGCGTTTAAAGACTTAAATAATTCCGCCAGAATTCTCGTGATTTCCAAACGAGAAGAGTTCTTTTCAATTTTTTCAAAATAAATTGATAGCTCTGAAAAAAGCATATAATAAATTCTAAATACTAAATACCAAGCTCCAAATAAATTTTAAGCACTAAATAATAAATTTTTTAGAATTTGTTATTTAATATTTATAATTTATTTGTTATTTGAGATTTAATATTTAGGATTTTTCTTTATACCATCGTGTATCTTGCCGACTTTGTACTGCCGATTTTTTTAATTAATCCTTTTTTTATCATATCTTGAAGATCTCGCAAAACCGTATCTTCAGACACATCTGGAAAGACATCTCTGAAAGTTTGATTTTGGATATAACCAACTTCTTGAACATATTCAATCATCTTCATCTGTCTTTCCGTCAAATAGATCTGCTGACCGCCAAATCTCTCTTTTAACTTAACATCTTTTGACAACTTTAGAATCTTTTCTTTAATTTTTTCAAACTCAATCCCTGCTCCTGAAGTAAAGTACTCAAGCCAACTACTTAAATCTCCAGCTGAAGCTTTTTGCAAATTCTGATAATAAGTAATCGCATCTTTATCATAATATTCCTCAAGAGAAAAAAACCTACGGATATCATAGCCGCCCAAAAATAAAATCAAAGTCGCCAATACTCTGGAAACCCGGCCATTACCGTCCAAAAACGGATGAATCCGCACCAATTCATGATGAGCAATCCCTGCTTTCAAAACCGGGTGCAACCGATCCCGATCATCACGATTTAACCAATAGGTAAACTCACGCATTAAAAAAGGGACTTCGATTGGTGGCGATGGCCGGAAAGTCACTTCACCGGTGGCCGAATTTCTGATAATCACCTGTTTTGTCCTATACTCGCCTAGTTCGTTCGTTGTTAAAATTTTATCCGTTAAAATCCTGTGAAGTTTTTTTATCAAAAGCTCGGTAATTTTATCAATCTTTTTTTTTGCTTCATCATCAATAAATTCAATCACTTTTCTGTAATTAATAATCTCCTGAATATCACGCGGCCGGCCAATGACATCTTTGCCCATTAAAATATCTTTAGCATCATCTTTATGAAGAATATTACCCTCAAGATGAGTGCCATGATAGACTGATCTAATCAAAGCTTCTTCCTTAAATTGCTTCTCCCATAGAGGTAAAAGAGGCGAATTCTTAATCACCTCTTCAGCGGCTTCAATCTTGGAGATATTGATGAGAATTTTATTGGTAATGGTAAAAGTAGGGTTGAACATTATCAATTATTATAACAAAGCTATCAATCCTTTGACTAATTAAAATTCTTATATTAAACTTTAATTATGGTTCAAGCTTTTACTATCGATCCCACCAGTTTCCCGGCGGCAAAGATCGGCAATATCAGTCAAATTATGAATCTGGCTCTTCCTTTAGCATTAACCGGGGCCGGACTGATCTTTTTAGTAATCACTCTTTACGCCGCTTTTAATATTTTGACTCATGGAGATAACCCTGATGCTTTGAAAAAAGCTTATGCTTCAATTACCACGGCCGTCTTGGGTTTAATTATCGTCATCGTCAGTTTTTTAGCAGTTAAATTAATTGGAGCATTAATAATTGGTCAAAGTATAATTCCATAAATGCCAACTACTGATCCTATTCAAGATTTATTCGGAGGTATTTCTCCACCAGCCGCCATGAACGTTGGAGGATCTGATCCGGTCGCCGGACTGGGTAAATTTATTGGTTTTGGCATCAATATGTTTATCTTGATCGCCGGCATGTTTTTAATCTTCTATCTCCTATGGGGTGCTTTAGACTGGATTAATTCTAGTGGAGAAAAAGAAAAGCTCACCAAAGCTCAAAATAAAATAACTAATGCTTTAATCGGAATTGTGTTGATTTTCGTGGTTTTAACTGTTTTTAACCTGTTAGCAGGAAATATTTTGGGAATTGTTGAACCGATTGATGGGGGTGGATTTAATATAAAACTGCCTACTTTGAAATAATAAATTACTTACCAAATCTTCTTTGTCTTTTTGAAAAATCATTAATAATTTTTTCAAAATCATCATTATTAAAATCAGGAAGATACTTATCAACAAAAACTAATTCAGAGTATTGACATTGCCAAAGCAAGAAACCTGACAATCTCTTTTCTCCTCCGGTTCTTATTATTAAATCAGGATTAGGATAGGGTAAGTCTTTTGTATCTAAAAACTGATTAAAATTATCTTCAGATAAATTTGAACTTTTCTTTATAGCGCGAACAATTTCGTCTCGCCCACCATAGTCTAACCCTATACAAAGATAGTACTGAGTAAAATTTTTAGTTTTTTCCTCAATATTAATGATCTTATTTTTTAAAGTTTTATTGATTCTGTCTTTCCGTCCTAAATGAATAATCCTAATTTTTTCTCTTAAGGCTTCTTTGAGATATTTTTCTAACATTATTTCATAAAGATTCATCAAATAATTAATCTCTTCTTTGGATCGTTTACAATTTTCAGTAGAAAAAGCCCAAACTGTCAATATTTTTATTCCTAGCTCTCTTGCTTTTTTACCAATATTGATTAATGCTTCAAAACCTTTTTGATGACCTTCAAAAGTCGGTAATCCCAGCTCTTTTGCCCAGCGACGATTACCATCAGGAATAATTGCTACATGATTGGGAATATTTTTTATCATTATTAATCTTATAAATCCGTTGCTGGAATAATAAATTTTTCTTTATTAAATTCCTTGCTTATTATAAAAAATTTATCAAGACCAATCATCTGTCCCTGCTTAAATAATTTTTGTAAATCTTTATTTGACCCTTTTAATTTTACCTCAATTCCTATTTCTTTGTTAATAACAAAATCTATTTTCCGTCCATTTCTTCTTTGATAATAATTAATTTTCCCATATTTTCTTAAATTCAAAAATACGGCGTTTTCAAACAGGCTTCCTTCATCAATCTTTGTTAATTGATTGATAATTCCCGTATCACAAAAATATATTTTTTTAGCTCCGCTTATTTCTCTATCCGTATTTTTTGAATAAGGACTTATCAGGTTAATAAAATACGTGCTTTCTAAAAACGATAAATAAGAATAAATAGTCATTCTACTGACTCCTATTTCTGAAGATAGTTTGCTAATATCAAGCTTCTGCCCTACTCTTGAAGTAAGAAGAAAAATAAGATTTCGAAAGCTATTAATCTTGCTAAAATCAGCCATTTTTTTGACATCAATTTCAAAATAAGATTTGAAAACATCGTTGATTTTATTTTTTTTCATTTCCAAGTCTTCTGCTAAAACGACTTCGGGAAAACCTCCATACTGAAAAAAAATTTATGAAGAATATTTACAGTTTTGTGGTTTTCCCGAAGTCGTTTTAGCAGAAGACTTGGAAA
>CAZJKY010000002.1:0-697 GCA_964546915.1 uncultured Gammaproteobacteria bacterium
TGTGGTTGATCTCAATTGTTTTTGTCATCTTTGGTCTGATGATTGCGTTTATGAAATGATAAAATAGGGTTATGGAGCTAAAAAAAGACACTTTTATTTTTGAATCTTATTCTATTTTATCGAATAGAAAAGAAATTCACTTTGACTACAAATATAAAGACTGTAAATTTACGGAGAAAATCTTATTGCCAAAAGAAATCCCCGCTGATGTAAATCAAACACTCATTAAAATTGTTCTTGAAAATCTTCATTTAATTTTAGGAATAAGTTATTTCAAGATGTTTTGTCCTAAAAAAATAGTAATTCCTTACACCTTGACCAAGGCTCAAGCCGAATTTTGGAATACCGTTTATACCAAAGGGCTAGGAGAGTTTTTTTACAGAAACAAAATTGATTTTAGAAATTTAATAAATTTCCCATGCTTAGATAGGCCAAATATACAACCTCGTAGGTTGGATGAGGCTAAAAAAGACAGATTTTTAGTCGGGGTCGGAGGGGGAAAGGATTCGATTGTTGCAATTGAACTGCTTAAACAACAAAAAAAAGATATTACCGGCTTTATTTTGGATTCCCAAGTTGCTCCTCCTGATATTCAAATGAATGTTTTAAGAATAATGGAGATAGACTATTTTATAGTAAAAAGACAACTAGATAGTCAGATATTTGAGTTAGAACAACAAAAACAAGTTTATATAGG
>CAZJKY010000002.1:707-13381 GCA_964546915.1 uncultured Gammaproteobacteria bacterium
GCTAATAATAAATCAATAAAAGCATAAATGGCTGAGATGGTAATATGACCTCTATAAACTTGCTTTTATTGCTTTATTATTAGCTGTTGTTTATGATTATTCCTCAATTGTTACTGCCAATGAAAAAAGCGCCAATTTCGGTAATGTAAATTATTTAAGAAAAGAAATTAATCACCAATGGAGCAAATCTGAGGAGTTTGAAAAACTTTTTCAGGGATATGTTAAGCAATATATTACTCCAAATATAAATTATTTTTCGTGCCTTAGGTTTTATTCCGAAATGGAAATAGCAAAGATGTTTTCTTCTTATGAAAAATATTTTCCTGTTTTTTCAAGTTGCAATCGGAATTTCAAGATAAAAAGTAATATAGATCAAAAAAGATGGTGCGGCAAATGTCCTAAATGCGCTTTTGTTTTTACAATTTTAGCAGCCAATCTGTCCAAAGAAGAAATCGTTGGAATTTTTGATAAGAACTTACTTGACGATCCCGAACTAATTCCTTTGTATCAAGACCTAATCGGTAAAGGAAAAATGAAGCCATTTGACTGCGTTGGAACATTTGAAGAGTCAGTGCAGGCTTTCAAAATGATAAAAAGCAAAGGCGAATTTAACAACGAGGTAGTTATGAAAACCATAGAAAAACTAATATGAAATTAGAGGCACTGAAAAAATATAATAAAATTCTGATCTTGGGTTATGGCAAAGAAGGCCAGGCAACGGAAAGATTTTTAAAAAAATATGTTCCTGCAGCTGAGATTGGTATTGCCGATAAAAAATATGACGCTAATTATCTTGACGAACAAAAAAAATATGATCTGATAATTCGTTCTCCAGGAGTTCCAAAGCATTTAATCACCAAGCCCCATACAACAGCAACCAATATTTTTTTAGCCAACACTAATAATATGGCTATTGGAGTAACCGGAACAAAGGGTAAAAGCACTACAGTCAGTTTAATCTATTCAATTATAAAACAAGCAGGAAAAGCGGTTCATTTGATTGGTAATATTGGTAGGCCAATGTTGGATACGATGTTGAAAGAAATCGGTAAAGAAGATATTTTTGTTTGTGAGTTTTCCAGCTATCAATTAGATGATATTAAATACTCTCCTCATATTGCTGTTGTTTTGGACCTTTTTCCAGAGCATATGAACTATCATGGCGATGTTAAAAATTACTATAATGCCAAAAAAAATATCATTGCTTTTATTACTTCTAAAGACTATTTTGTCTATAATCCTAGATTCGAAGAACTCAAAATTTGGGCTGAAGAAACAATATGTAGAACTATTCCTTTTGAAAAAAATATTCCAATAAAAGGTGAAGATATTCCTTTAATTGGAGAGCATAACAGAGAAAATATAAAAGCGGCGGTCACCGTAGCTCATATACTTAATATTGAAAACGATATTATAGTCGAAGCCATTAAAAAATTCAAACCCTTACCACATAGATTACAGATGGTTGGCAAATTTAAAAAAATTATTTTTTATGATGATGCTATTTCCACTGCTCCCGAATCAACTATTTTTGCTATTAAAAGTCTAAAAGATATTGGAACGATTTTTCTTGGCGGTGAAGATAGAGGTTATATATTTGATGAATTGGTTAAAACGATTTTCGATTACAAAATCCCTAATTTGGTTTTATTTCCCAATAGCGGTAATAAGATTTTTAAGATAATTAAGTTAAATAAATTACAGCCATTACCTCGTTTATTAAAGACAAAAAGTATGGAGGAGGCAGTCAAATTTGCCTACAAACATACTCCTCAAGGTAAAATTTGCTTATTGTCAAATGCTTCTCCAAGCTACAGCCTTTGGAAAAATTTTGAAGAAAAAGGAAATCAGTTCCAGTTTTTTGTTAAAAAATATAAATAGTTTATGTTTAAAAAATTTCTTGTCCGGAACAAATTTTTTCTACCATTAATAACAATTCCTATAATTTTATCTCTTATTGGCTTGATTTTTATTTTTGAAGCTTCGGCAGTCAATAGCGCCAGACAGTTTGGAGACAGTCTTCATTATTTAAAATCTCAAATCGTCTGGATATTTTTAGCTATTACTCTAATGATTATCTTTTCGTTGACTGATTATCGTAAATTATATTTGCTATCTTTTTTTTCCCTGATTGCAACAATTATTCTACTCGTAATAGTTTTAATTCCGGGAATTGGTTTTAAGGCTGGCGGCGCCAGACGCTGGATTGATTTTGGCTTTTTTAATTTACAGCCGACTGAATTAGCTAAATTTTCAATAATAATTTATTTATCTTCCTGGTTTAGCAATAAAGAAAAAAAAAGATTTTTACCTTTTGTTGCCTTAATCGGTTTTTTGGTTTTTTTAATTATTCTGCAGCCGAATATGGGAACAGCGATCATTGTTTTTTTGTTGAGTTTGACGATTTATTATTTTTCTGGAGCTAATTTAATAGACTTTATTGTTATTCTCGGCGGCGCTTTAGTCAGTTTTTATTTTCTGATAAAAACCTCTCCCTACCGTTTTGACCGTTTACTGGCTTTTTTTAATCCGACGATTGACCCATTAGGAATTTCTTATCATATCAATCAGATTTTTATTTCTTTGTCTTCCGGCGGTCTTTTTGGCCGGGGATTTGGCGCTTCCCGGCAGAAATATTTATTTTTACCAGAAGCCCATACTGACTCAATCTTTGCCATCATTGGCGAAGAATATGGTTTTATCGGCGCTTTAGTTTTGATCAGCATTTATTTTGTTTTTATTTATAAAATTTATCACTTAATAAGGTTGGCCCCTGACCGACTTTCAAAATTAATAACAATTGGTATTTTCGCTTTTTTCAATCTTCAGTTTATTATTAATTTGGCGGGAATTGTTGGTCTTTTCCCGATGACAGGTGTACCTTTGCCATTTCTTTCCTATGGAGGATCTAATTTATTGATATCTTTTGCGCTGATTGGGATTATGATGAATATTGAGAAGAAGATAAAGATATAATATAAACAAATCCTAAATTCTAAATTACAAATCACAAATAAATCATAAATATTAAATAATAAATTCTAAACAGTTTAATATTTAGTGCTTAATATTTAAAATTTATTTGGAACTTGAAATTTAGTATTTAGAATTTTTTTTATGAAACTTTTAATAACCGGCGGCCATCTCTCTCCGGCTTTGGCTTTGATTGAAGAATTACAAAAAACAAAAAAAGAAGTCGATATAGTTTTTGTTGGTCGGAAGTACCCGCTTGATAAGGAAAAAACTTTGTCTTTGGAATATAAAGAAATTAACAAAAAAAATCTTACTTTTATTTCAATCGAGGCCGGACGATTAACCCGAGCAATATCAGTTTTTTCATTAATAAGCATTGTTAAGATTCCTTTAGGTTTTGTTCAAGCCTTTTTTATTATTAACAAACATAGGCCTAACTTAATTATGTCTTTTGGCGGTTATCTAGCTCTGCCGATTGTCTTTTGGGGCTATGTGTTTCGAATTCCAGTTTTTACTCATGAACAGACAATCAAACCCGGTTTAGCCAACCGGTTAATCAGTTTTTTTTCCAAAAAAATCTTTGTTGCTTTTGAGGAAGTAAAAAATAATTTTCCAAAAAATAAAACTTATGTTTCCGGCAATCCGGTTAAGCCGTCAATTTTTAAGATCGAAAAAAAACCTTTTCAAATAAAAAAAGACCGGCCGGTAATTTATGTTACCGGTGGATCGCTCGGATCCCACAGTATTAATCTTCATATAAAGAAAATAATTGTTTCATTGTTACATTGTTACATTGTTATCCATCAAACAGGAGATACGAAAGAATATCACGATTATGATGAATTATTGATTATCAAAAATCAATTACCAAAAGAATTGCAATCTCGATATTTTTTAGTCAAGCATTTTTTTGATGATGAAGTCGGTTATATCTATAGTTTGACAAATTTAGTGGTTGGTCGAGCCGGCGCCAATACTTTTTTTGAACTTTTGGCTTTAAAAAAACCAGCTTTATTTATTCCTCTTCCTTGGTCCTCAGGCCGGGAACAGCAGCATCACGCGGAAGTCTTTGCTAAAGCCGGAGCCGGGGAAATCTTTCACCAGATTGAACCAAGCGAAAAATTGCTGCGTTTAATTTATCAAATGATCGGTAAAATAGATTATTACCAGAATAATTTTAAACATTTATCCGGACGATATAAAAAAAATGTCTCAAAATATCTTATTGATGAAATTTTTAAACAAGCTTAAATTTTTTCTGTTTTTTTCCCTTCTTTGTTTACTATTTTTTTTTATTCTATTTTTTATTAATCAATTTTTTCTGATAAAAAAAGTTGAGCTAATCTCCGAGAAAAAATTTTTATTAGCTAATCAAGACGAACTGATAAATAAAAATTTAATTTTTATTAATCAAGATGAAATCGCCAAAAAAATCATCCAGGAAAATTCTTTATTAAAGACGGCGGTGGTAGACAAAATTTGGCCGGCCACTCTTAAAGTTACCGTATATTTTTACGAGCCAATCGCCGCCTTAATTGTCAGTCGGGGTTTTTTTAATCTATCGGTTGATGGAAGAATACTTTCAAAAATAAAAGACGGGCAATCATCTTTACCAATAATCAATTATTATCAAAAATTAAACAGCAATTCTTTTCAAACCGGCGACTGGATTGATTATAAAGATATCCAACAAACGTTATTTTTTATTGACAAATTGGGACAAATAAATTTAATGCCATTGACTATTGATATCAGCGGACAAGATATGTTAGTATTTAATTTGAATGATGATAAAAAAATAGTTTTTAGTATTAGGAAAGAAAAAGAATCGCAGAATTATCAATTAGAGTTGATTATTAGACAGTTTAAGATTGAAGGAAAAGAGTTCAAGAAAATCGATTTAAGGTTTAATAAACCTGTTATAGAATTTTAGTTCTTAACTCGTTAACTGGTTAACGCGTTAACGGGTTAACGTGTTTTTAACAAATGACAGATAATTTGATTTGCGGCATTGACATTGGCAGTTCAAAAATCGCTACGGTGGTTGGTATGTCTTCGGAGGAGATTAATGAATTAAAGATCATTGGCTTTAATACGACAGCGGCCCGGGGGGTGAGAAAAGGATTAGTCGTTGATATCAAAGAAGCAACCGAGGCAGTCGAAGACAGTGTCGAGAAAGCCGAGCGGATGGCTGGACATAAAATCAATAAGGTTTATGTGGCAGTCGGCGGACCCCATATTTCTTCTTTAAACTCGCATGGAATTGTAGCGGTATCTAATCCTCAAGGAGAGATTAACGAAGATGATGTGACCCGCGTTATTGAAGCTGCCAAAGCAATTTCTCTTTCTTCGACCCGTAGAATCATTGAAGTAATTCCCCGTGATTATATTGTTGATGGCCAGTCGGGAATCAAAAATCCGATTGGGATGAGTGGAGTGCGGCTCGAAGTCGAAACCCATATCATTACCGCGTCCTCTACTAATTTAAAAAATCAAGAAAGAATTTTAGGTGATTTAGGAATCGAGAATCAAGGATTTGTTTTTTCCGGTTTGGCTTCAGCCGAAGCAGTATTAACCAATACGGAAAAAGAACTGGGAATAGTTTTAGTTGATATAGGTGGTGGAAAGATTGATCTATCAATCTATGTTGATGGAGCTCTATCTTATTCCTCCTCAATCCCGATTGGCGCCCGTCATATTTCCAATGACATTGCCGTTGGTCTGCGGGTTTCTCTTGACTCAGCGGAAAAAATAAAGATTTTTTTAAGCAAAAGTTTAAAAGAAAAGAAAAAAACTCCCCAGATTAATTTAAATGAACTTGATTTGCCAGAAAATATTTCTGAAGTATCTTTAAAAACCTTAGTTGATGATATTATTGCTCCCCGGTTGGAAGAAATTTTTAAGTTAATTTTTGAAGAAATTGAAAAAAGCGGTTTTGGTGAGCAAATTCCTTCGGGACTCGTGATTACCGGTGGCGGCGCATTAACAATTGGAATGTTGGAGACGGGAAAAAGAGTCGTTGGTCTGCCTATAAGACTGGGCTATCCGGAAAAAGTCTCCGGCTTGGTTGATGAAATCATAGATCCTCAGTATTCAACAACGGTTGGTTTACTTTTATATGGTCAAAACAATAATCTGGTTAACAAAGATAACTTTAAAAATTTTGGTAGAATATTAAAAGATTTTAAATTAGGGAACTCGTTTGGAAAGTTAAAAGATTTTATAAAGCAGTTTATACCATAAAAAAATCATAAATATTAAATCACAAATAACAAATAAATTTTAAATAATAAATCTAAAAGATTAAAAAGTTTTAAAATTTTTAATTTTGAATTTATTTGGAACTTGGAATTTAGAATTTAGTATTTTTAAATTATGCTTATAAAATCCCGAGCCGGACAGGCGGCAAGAATAAAAGTGGTTGGGGTGGGCGGCGGCGGTGGAAACGCCCTATCTTTTATGGTGGCAGAAGGGGGAATTAATGGAGTTGAATTTATTGCAGTTAATACTGATGCTCAAGCGCTTCTTAATAATAAAGCAACCATAAAAATTCAGATTGGTGAAAATTTGACTAAAGGATTAGGATCTGGTGGCGATCCGGAAATTGGCCGTCAGGCCGCTGAGGAGTCAAGAGAAAGATTAAAAGAAGATTTGTCAGGAGCTGATATGATTTTTTTAGCATGTGGCGAAGGTGGTGGAACCGGGACCGGAGCAATGCCAATAATTGCTGAAATTGCTAAAGAAAGCGGGGCTTTGACAATTGCGGTAGTTACCAAACCGTTTGAATTTGAAGGGACCAAGAGAAAATTTTGCGCTGACGAAGGGATTATGCGGCTTAAAGAAAAAGTTGATACTTTAATCGTTGTTCCTAATCAGAGAATTTTAAATATTATTGATAAAAAAACTACGATTCTTGAAGCGTTCAAGAAAATTGATGAGGTACTTCATCAAGGAGTTAAAGGAATTGCCGAATTAATTACCACTCCGGGTTTGATCAATGTTGATTTTGCCGATATTAGAACCATTATGAAAGGGTCAGGAACAGCCTTGATGGGAGTGGGTGTTGGTAGCGGTGATAAACGGGCGATTGCTGCTATTAAACAAGCAATTTCTTCTCCGCTTTTGGATATCTCAATTGAAGGAGCGCGGGGAGTGTTGTTCAACGTGGTGGGAGGGCAGGATTTGACGATGGCTGAGGTTGATGAGGCCGCTTCAATCATCGCTAAGTCAGTTGATCCGGATGCTGATATTATTTTTGGCGCGGTCATTGATGACAAAATGATGGATCAAATCAAAGTGACGATTATTGCCACTAAGTTTGATGATAACCGCCTAAAGCTTTTCCGTTTTAAAAAATCCGAGGAAGTTGAGCAAGATAAACCCGCCTTCGCCAAGGCTATGGCGGGCAAGGAGAGAAAATTAGATGAAGAAATTGATAAAGAAGAAATGAACAATGACGATGAATTTATTGACGACGATTCTTCAGAATTTGACATCCCCGCTTTTCTCCGCAAAAAATAATCGTTATAATCTTTATAATTATTATAACTCTTATATTATAATAATCAGATATGTTTAAATCTCTTGACGCATCGCCGAATTTTCCCCAAATAGAAGAGCAACTGATCCAGTTTTGGAAGAAAAATAAGATTTTTGAAAAGTCTATTGAAATTCGTGACGCTAAAAAAAAATGGAATTTTCTCGACGGTCCACCATTTGTCACTGGAATGCCACATTATGGTACGCTTCTTTCCAGTATTCCAAAAGATCTATTTGGCCGTTTCTGGACAATGAAAGGATATCAGGTGAGAAGAGTTTGGGGATGGGACGGACACGGACTACCGATTGAGAACAAAGTGGAAAATAAACTAGGGTTAAAAAGAAAAAAAGATATTGAAGATGTTATTGGTGTCAAAAAATTTATAGACGAATGCTATGGATATGTCAATGAAGTATCTGGTGAGTGGGAATGGTATGTTGATCATATTGCCCGCTGGGTTGATTTTAAGAATGCGTACAAGACTTGGGATACTCCGTATATGGAATCGGTGATGTGGGTATTTAAACAGATGTACGAAAAAGGGTATATTTATAAAGGTTTGAGAGTCTCTCTTTATTGTCCTCATTGTTCTACACCGATATCCGACTTTGAAGTGGCAATGGACTCTGACAACTATAAAACAGTTACCGAACCTGCCAATACCTATAAATATAAAATGAAAGGAGAAGACAACACTTATTTTTTGGCTTGGTCAACTACTCCTTGGAATAAATTAGCAACTCCAGCCTTAGCAGTGAATCCAAAGTTGACATATGTAAAAGTAGAAGAAAACGGAGAAAAATATATTTTAGCTAAAAATACTATTAAACGGATGAAGACAAAAAAACCTAAGATTCTTGAAAAATATAAAGGCAAGGAATTACTGGGAAAAGAATTTGAACCGCACTATAATTTTTACAAAATTGATTCGGACAAAAAAGCATTCATTATTACCGGAGGAGACTTTGTTACTGAGGAAGAAGGAACGGGAATTGTTACCATTGCCGCGTATGGGGAAGAGGACTTAGTAGTAATGCTACGGGATAAGATACAAATAGTTCTACATGTTGATGAAGAAGGTAAATTAAAAGACTTTGTTCCCCAATGGGCAGGTATGTACTATTTAGATGTTAATAAAAAAGTAAATGAAGATCTAAAAAATAGAAATTTAATGTATAGGGAAGATCCTCATTCACACACAATTCCTACTTGTTGGCGTTGCCACACTCGCCTATTTTATGGACCGCAAGACGCATGGTATGTGAATGTTCAGAATTTAAAAAAGAAAATGAAAGTGACGAATGAAAAAGTACATTGGGTACCAAACCATTTTAAATATGGGAGATTTTTGAAAAGTATGGAGATGGCACCGGATTGGTGTATTTCAAGAAGCAGGTATTGGGGTTCGCCTGTTCCTGTTTGGGAATGTGCTTGTGGTGAACGATTTGTACCAGGGTCAATTGAGGAGTTAGAAAGAGTCTCAGGACAAAAAATTTCCAATCTTCACAAACCTGAAATCGATCATGTAACAGTTACCTGTAAAAAATGCGGTAAAAAAGTTCATCGGGTATCGGAAGTGCTTGATAGCTGGATAGAGGCAGGATCAGCTCCATATGCTGAACGACATTATCCTTTTGATACAACATTGGATTTAAATGATTTTTTTCCTCCTGACTTCATCGTAGAATATACCGGTCAGATCCGTGCTTGGTTTTATGTTCTTCATGTTATTTCTACTGTTCTTTTTGAATCAAATGCATTTAAAAATGTCGTTGTAACAGGAGTTATTCTGGGTACTGACGGCCGAAAAATGAGTAAAAATTTTGGCAACTATCCTGATCCCAAACTCATGCTGGAAAAATATGGCGGAGATGCTTTACGGTTGTATTTGATGGGAAGTTCGGTTATGCAAGGTGAAGATGTTCTCATTTCTGAAGTTGCGTATAGGAATCAAATCAAGGTTTTTTTGATCCCGTTATGGAACATTTATAAATATTTTACGATGTATGCCAATATGGATGGTTGGAAACACGATCAGTCAGGCAAACTTAAAATAACCAACATAAATAGTCTTCCTATTTTAGATAGGTGGGCGCTTTCCTTAATCACTACTTTAACTCAAGAGATTACTGATGACTTAAATAATTACAATACATTAAACGCGGTTGCTAAACTCATTCAATGTATTGACGATATATCAAAATGGTATATTCGGAGAAGCAGAGATCGCGTTGGTCCATCGGCCGATGGCGATAAAGACAAACAATATTTTTACTCAACATGTTATGAAATACTACATACACTATTGAAATTAATCGCACCAATTGCACCATTCATTTCTGAATATCTCTATAAAAATCTAACTGGCGAAGATTCAATTCATCTGACTGATTGGCCGGAAGTAAAAAAAGAATTTATAAATAAAAATCTTGAACAAGCAATAAGTCTTAGCCGCAAAGCAGCAGAAGAAGGTCACGCCAAACGAAAAGCAGATAATATTAAAGTAAAGATGCCTATAGGAAACTTAGTCTGGAAAAGTACTGAAAATTATTCACTAGTTAGTAAAATAGCTCCAGAAATTTGGAACATTGTTCTAAAAGAGTTGAATGCTAAAAATATAACTATAAATTCATTTAAGTATCCAAATCAACCAGTACCGTTTACCATAGAGGAATTACAAAAAGAAGGAAAACTTCGAGAATTAATTCGTCAGATTCAATCAGATCGAAAATTAAAAGGCTTAAAACCTGATGACAAAATTAATTTAACGATTCCCAAAGAATTTGA
Organism: uncultured Gammaproteobacteria bacterium; assembly: GCA_964546915.1. Taxonomy (GTDB): domain Bacteria; phylum Patescibacteriota; class Microgenomatia; order UBA1406; family GWC2-37-13; genus GWC2-37-13. The sequence continues at coordinate 11,008 of CAZJKY010000002.1, forward strand.
AAAAGAAAAAGATTGGATAGCTAAAAGGGTTTTAGCGAAAAAAATCTCATTAGGTAATAAAGTTATTGTTCAATAATAATGATTATTATTTCTTCCATATTTCTTTCTATTTTTGGACTTTTTAATCTGTTTGGATTAAATCATGACCTTTTTTTTCGTCAGTTAGTCTACTTAATCCTTGGTTTCTTAGTCTATTTTTTTTTAAAAAGAATTGGCTCACATTTTTTTCGGATTAACAATAAATTCTTTTACTGGTTTTTTATTGGAGTTTTATTAATTACACTTTTTGTTGGACTAGAAGTCAGAGGTTCTAAACGCTGGCTAAATTTTTATTTTTTTAACTTTCAAGGTTCGGAGTTTTTTAAGGTTTTTTTTATTTTATTTTTAGCCGAAGTTCTGACGATAAAAAATCTATTAGCCAATTCATTTTTTAATTTCATCAAGATTTTTTTATATTTTTTACTCCCTTTTATTATCATTTTTAAGCAGCCGGACTTAGGTAACGCGATGGTTTATTTTTTTATTTTTTTTGCCATGATCATGTTTTCAGCGGTACCAAAGAAATATCTTGGTTATCTAATTGGCTTGATTGTTGTTTTTACACCAATCGGTTGGTTTTTGATGAAAAATTATCAGAGGGCGAGGATATTGAGTTTTGTCAATCCTCATTTAGATACTCAAGGGACTGCCTATAATATGATTCAGGCGGTGATTACAATTGGGTCAGGGATGTTTTTTGGCCGGGGTTTGGGATTAAGTACTCAATCGCGGTTATTCTTTTTGCCGGAAAACACAACTGACTTTGCTTTTGCTTCATTGGTTGAACAGTTTGGATTTTTTGGCGGGTTTTTTGTCTTAATTTTTTTTACTTTAATATTTATTCATTTAGCCAAAAAAACGATTTATTTTTACTATCAAAAAACCGAGGATGGTCAGAAAAATTTTCTTTATTGTCTAGGAATCTTGACTTATTTTGTTTCGCAAACAATTATTAATCTAGGAATGAACATGGGAATCATGCCGGTAACAGGTATTGCATTGCCTTTTATTTCTTACGGAGGGTCGTCGGTATTAGCGATTTTATTAGGATTGGCGTTGTTGCCATAAAATTTATCATTGAAGATAGGTTTTTTTTCTGTATAATTTATATCTATGGTTACTTACGCAGTCGTTAAAACCGGAGGCAAACAATATTTAGTTAAAGAAGGAATGACAATTACCGTTGATCAGCTCAAGGTTGAAAAAGGTAAGAAAGTTAAACTTGAAACTTTACTTAAATTTGACGAAGAAGGAAAAGCTTTTGAGTTAGGTCGGCCGATTTTAGAAGAAAAAGTTTCTGCAGAAGTAGTTGATAATGTCAAAGGTGATAAAATCAGAATCGCAAAGTTTAAAGCCAAATCAAGATATAGAAAAGTGAGAGGGTTTCGAGCAAGGTTGACAAAGTTAAAGATAGTTAAAATTTAAATCCTAAATAATAAATCACAAATAACAAATAAATCATAAATATTAAATAATAAACTTTAAACAGTTTAGTATTTAGTACTTATTATTTAAAATTTATTTGGAGCTTGAAATTTAGAATTTAGAATTTCAAATGCATTATGGCACACACTAAGGCGCAAAAAACCGTTAAAGGAAATCGTGACTCAAGGTCAAAAAGATTAGGAGTTAAAATTTTTGGCAACCAGGAGGTTAATCCTGGTAACATTATTATCCGTCAAAGAGGCACTAAAGTTAATGCTGGATCGGGAACATTATTAGGTCGCGATTTCACTATCATGGCTTTAATAAAAGGCAAAGTGGAGTTTTATAAAAAACTAGGAGAATCCTACGTCAAAGTGGTGTAAAATGTTTTTATGATTCAGGATGATATTACTCCGTTATTAAAAGAGATAAAAGAGGATAAGGATATTTTTCTAAAATCCCGTTTGCTTGAATATTTGATTAAAGAAAAAAATCTGCGTGTTATTGATTTAGCTAATAAGATTGGATATAAATCTTCTTATATCTGTCATTTGTTACGTCTTAAAAAAATTCCAGAAGTTGTGGTTGACGGTTATTGCTCTAAATCCATCAGCTCAAGTCATATTTTCATTCTTTCTCGTTTAAATGAAAAAAAACAGATGATTGATCTTTATGAAAAGATTTTGGGTGATAATTTAACCGTTAAGCAGACGGAAAGCGCAGTGAGAAATTATCTTTATCAGATAAAAAGCATCGGTAAATATATCAAAAAAGAAGATCAAGAAAAGTTAAAAATTAAAATCAAAGAAAAATATCCAGAAATTGATATTGAAATCATTCAAACCAGAATTAAAGGCAGGGTTATTTTGAAAATCAAAGGAGATCTGGAAAAAAGTTCGAAAATGATTAA
>CAZJKY010000002.1:13481-18811 GCA_964546915.1 uncultured Gammaproteobacteria bacterium
TCTGATATTTTAAGAATATTATGGCGTTAATTATTGTTGAATCTCCAACCAAAGCAAGAACTTTTAACTATATTCTTAAATCTTCCGCCTCCGCTGAAACTACTGCGGACAAGAAAAACTATTTTGTTTTTGCAACCATGGGCCATGTCCGCGATCTGCCAAAAAGCAAAATTGCTATAGACTATGAAAAAGATTTCAAGCCGGACTACGAGGTGATTAAAAACAAGGAAAAAGTGATTGATCAATTGAAAAAACTGGCTCAAGAAGATCAGGAAATTATTTTGGCAACCGACTTGGACCGCGAAGGCGAGTCAATCTCTTATCATATTGCTTATATTTTGGGTTATATCAATGAAGACTGGCCAAATATTGGTTTTAAAGATGGTGTTTCTTTAAAACGAATTGTTTTTCATGAAATTACCGCTAAAGCATTAACTGAAGCTTTGGCTAAACCGGAAACTTTGAGATTGGATTTAGTGAAAGCCCAGTTTGCCAGGCGCATTCTTGATCGGGTGGTTGGTTATGAGCTATCGCCTTTGCTCTGGAAAAAAACGGGCAAGAATTGGTTGTCAGCCGGTCGGGTGCAAACCGTAGCATTACGATTGATTGTTGAGCGGGAAAAAGAAATCAAAGTCTTCAAGACAGAAGATTATTTTCAGATTTTTGGTGAATTTGAAGCTGGACACCCTAAGGGTGTCCTAATTAAAGCAAAATTAATTTCAAAAGACAGTTTGGTTTATGAACAAAAATTTACCTTAAAATTATTTGCCGGAGATTATCAATATACAAAAACGATAATTAATAAGGAAAATGTTGAAAATATAAAACAAGATTGTTTAAACGATAAATATCGAGTTTACGACGTTAAAGAATCAATTGATCCCCGCTACCCCATGCCGCCATATACGACTTCACTTTTACAACAAGATGCTTATTATAAACATGGTTTTTCTTCAAAACAAACAATGCGTTTGGCTCAAGATCTATATGAGCGAGGATTGATTACTTATCATCGAACCGACTCCTTTAATCTATCGGCTCGATTTGTTTTTCCTGCAAAAGAGTACATAGAAAAAAAATTTGGTAAAGAATACGCGCTGGACAAACCACGAGGGTTTAGAACCCGGTCCAAGTCAGCTCAAGAAGCTCATGAGGCGATCAGGCCGACAAAATTATTAGAAATGAAAGCGGCCTTTAAAGGAAAAAAAGAATCAAAATTAACCATTAATCATCAACGATTATATACGTTAATTTTTAACCGGGCGATTGCGACACAAATGAAAGAAGCCCAGATAAAAACCGTCAAAACCGAAATTATTTCCGATAAAAATTATTTTTTTGAAAGCGAACAACAACAGGTAATTTTTGACGGATTTTTAAAAATTTTTGATCCGTTTTTTGTCAGCAATCACCAAACGATTATCAAATTAGAAAAAGGCATTTCAATTGAAATAAAAACTTTAGAAGAAAAAGCTTTAATTTCCAAGCCTCCTCCGCGTTATAACGAGGCTTCATTGATCCGAGCTTTGGAGGAAAAAGGAATTGGTAGACCTTCAACTTACGCGATGATTATTTCTTTAATTCAGATGAAAAATTATACGGAAAAAGATGGCCGGTATTTTATCCCGACTTCTATCGGGACTTCCATTTGTGATTATCTTTCGAGTAGTTTTCCAACAATTTTTGATCTTTCTTATACCGCGGGTCTGGAAGAGGGACTGGATAAAATTGCCAATAAAGAACAAGATTATATTAAATTATTGAAAAATTTTTATGAACCTTTTAAAAAAGAATTAGAAGTAAGAAAAGAAGATAAATCTTTAATTAAGATAGAGGATGATGTTAAAGGAATTTGCCCGGAGTGCGGAGGAAACTTAATATCCCGCTTTTCCCGGTTTGGAAAATTTATTGCCTGCTCAAATTATCCGAAATGTAAATATACCAAGTCAATCGTAAAAATCGTTAAAAACAGAAAATGCCCGCTTTGTCAGGGAGATGTTGTGGTAAAATTTACTAAGAGCAAAAAAAGATTTTACGGATGCGGTAACTATCCGAAGTGCAAGTGGAGCGCATGGTCGCTCGTAAAATTATGAAGTACATATTCATCTCCGGTGGTGTGATTTCGGGAATCGGCAAGGGAATTACGGTTGCTTCCATCTCCCTCCTTCTCAAACAGTCCGGGTATCGAGTGGCTCCTTTAAAATTTGAAAACTATTTAAATTTAGACGCGGGAACGATTAATCCAATTGAACACGGCGATGTCTTTTTATGCGAGGACGGCACTGAAGCTGATATGGACATTGGCACTTATGAAAAATTTTTGGATGAGGATATGGGTAAAGATAACTTTGTTACTATGGGGGAAATTTATAAAACTGTCATCGATAGGGAAAGAAGGTTTGAATATCTGGGTGAAGATGTCGAGGCAATTCCTCATATTACCAATGAGATTATTAAACGAATTCAAACTTTAGGAAAAAAGAAAAAAGCCGATATTGTTGTTATCGAATTAGGTGGGACGGCCGGTGAGTATCAAAATATTTTTTATTACGAGGCTTCGCGAATCTTAACTTTGAAAAATCCCGGCGATGTCATCCATGTTCATGTTTCTTATGTCCCAACCCCGTCTCACTTAGGCGAACCGAAAACCAAACCAACTCAACTATCGGTCCGAACTTTAAATTCAATGGGAATTCAGCCGGACTTTATCGTTGCCCGGTCGGAAAAACTATTGGATAAAAGGCGGATTGAAAGGTTTGCTTTGTTTTGTAATGTCCAGCCGGAAAATATTATCTCAAACCCTGATGTTCCCCATCCTTACGAGGTGCCTTTGATTTTGGAAAAGCAGGAACTGGTGGAAAAAATTTTGGCAAAGTTTAGTCTTAAAGTTGTTAAACCGGATCTGTCAGACTGGAAAAAATTAGTTGATAAAATTTACGCCAAAAAAGAAAAAGTTATTAATCTCGCGATTGTTGGTAAATATTTTGGCACTGGTGATTATCAACTCAAGGATTCGTACGCGGCTTTATTTGATGCTTTGGATCATGGAGCGTTTAATCTGGGCGTAGAAGTGAAGACTCATTGGATCGATGCCGAGAAAGTCGAGAAACAAGGCGTAGAAATTATTGGTAAACCAGATGGTTTAATTGTTCCTATTGGTTGGGGAGAACGGGGAGCGGAAGGAATGATAGCAGCGGCTTCGTACGCCCGAAAAAATAATATTCCTTATTTGGGTTTATGTTACGGAATGCAGTTGGCAGTAATTGCTTTTGCCCGTGATGTTTTAGGATGGTCCGACGCCGATACTAATGAAAATAATGCCAAAACCAAACATCCAGTCATCCACTTGATGCCGGCCCAGAAAAAATATATGGAAAAAAGAGCTTATGGTGGAACGATGAGACTGGGGACATGGGATGCTAAAGTTAAGAAAGGGACACGAGCGTTTGAGATCTACGGAACCGAAGATACCAGTGAACGTCATCGCCACCGCTATGAATTTAATAATGAGTTTACCCGCGATTTTGAAAAAAAAGGCTTAGTAATCAGCGCCAGATCAGTGGTCGAAAATCTGGCGGAAATTATGGAATTACCTCGGTTAATCCATCTTTTTTATTTTGGTACACAAGGACACCCGGAATATAAGAGCAGGCCGCTAAGACCGCATCCGATTTTTGTGGCGTTCTTGAATGCTTGTAAAAAGAGCGTTTAATCGTTATAATGGTTATAAGATTTATAAAAATTATATTTTTTTTATGTCAAATTCATTTCTCTACAAAGATACTCGATATAAAGTCGGTGATACGGTCAGTATTGACTATAAATTAAAGGAAGACGAAAAAGAGAGAATCCAGACATTCAAAGGGATAATAATCAAAATAAAAGGTGATAGTGAAGAAAACCGTATGTTTACGGTTAGAAAAGTGTCCAAGAGTGGAGTCGGTGTGGAAAAAATTATTCCCCTGTTGTCTCCTTATATTGCCAAGATGAAGTTAATTAAAAAATCTTCTTATCAAAAAGCCAAACTTTATTTTATTCGTGGTCTGACGGAACAAGAAGTTAGAACAAAATTATATAAAACCCGTGAGCCTTTACCAAAAAAATCTCGGTAAAATCGGGGAAAATCTTGCTTTAAACTATTTAAAGTCTCACAGTTTTTCTATCTTTGAAAAAAATTTTCGTTCTAAATTCGGGGAAATCGATATTATTGCCGAAAAAAATCACTGCCTGTATTTTATTGAAGTCAAAACCAGATCTAATTTAGATCATGGTTATCCTTATGAGGCAGTTAATAAAAGAAAGATCTATCATATAAAAAAAGCGGCTCAATATTATTTGTTGAAAAATAACTATCCAGACTATAAACTGAAAGTAGCGGTTTTTTCCATATTGATTGAGGGAGAAAAAACAGAGCTTAAGTTTTGGGATGATATAGAAGGCTAGAATTTGTAGTTACTCATTAGAAATTCGTAAACAAATTCTAAAGGGGGTGATAAATACAAATGATAGAATTAATAAATTCAATACTTTTTGATTTTTTCAGGAATCTTGGTGCTTTTATGCCTAATCTTTTTGGTGGACTATTAATCTTAATCGTCGGCTTGTTAATCGGCGGCATTGTCAAGCAACTAATCATAACCGTTGTTACTTTTGCCAAAATCGACCTTTTGTTTCACAAAACCAAATTAATCAAAAAAGAAGAGGTAAAGATCTGGACAGAAGTTTTGTCTGAGATATTAAAATGGATGTTGATTATAGTCTTTTTGGTGCCGGCACTTGAAGTCTGGGGCTTATCAAGAGCAACCACTGTCGTTAATCAAATCCTTTTCTATTTACCCAATGTGGTTGTGGCCGTGGTCATTGCTTTTGTTGGTATCTTAGCAGCTAATTTGACTTCTGATTTGGTTCGTCACAGTGTCAAAACCATAGGATCAACTGCTAGCAATAGTTTAGCGGTTTTTACCCGATGGACGATCCTGTTTTTTACGACCTTGGTTGTTCTGAATCAACTGGGCGTGGCTCAAGACTTGATCAGAATTCTGTTTACCGGAATTGTTGCCATGTTGTCATTGGCAGGAGGATTAGCATTTGGTTTAGGTGGGAAAGATTCGGCAAAAGAGATATTGGATGAGCTGAAGAGTAAATTGAAATAATAGAAAATAGTTGATGGAAAATAGAAAGTAGTATTAGAAGATAGAAATTAGAAAAGTCGTTTTTTTTGTGGTAGAATTAGCTTATTTTTGATCTTTTATCTTTAATTTTTAATATTTCTTTCTGGTCCCGTCGTCTAGCGGCCTAGGACATCTGGTTTTCAGCCAGAGAATCAGGGG
>CAZJKY010000003.1:0-17381 GCA_964546915.1 uncultured Gammaproteobacteria bacterium
GGTTTACTTCCTAAAAAATAATAACTATTCTTTCACGTTTTATATTATAATTATCCTTAAGATTCTACTATGTTATATTCCAAACTTTTCGGAAAAACTAGTCGTTCTGTTTCTAAACAATTCGAATCAATAAGCCATGAGCTCTTAATCAAAGGTGGATATATCAATCAAGTTGGTAGCGGTATCTATTCTTATTTACCTCTTGGAAAAAGAGTTCTAACCAATATCGAAAAAATTATTCGCCAAGAATTAAATTTTATAGGCGCTCAAGAAATTATGATGCCCCTATTACATCCGAAAAATCTGTGGCAAAAAACAGATCGATGGAATACCGTTGAAGTTCTTTTCAAAACAAAAAGCCGTTTTGATCAAGAATACTGTCTTGCTCCCACTCATGAAGAAGTAGTAACTCCTTTAGCAAAAGAATATATTAAAAGCTATCGTGATTTACCTTTAGCTTTATATCATATTACCGAAAAGTTTCGCGACGAACCACGACCAAAATCAGGTATTCTCCGCGGTAAAGAATTCGGTATGAAAGATCTCTATTCTTTTCACGTCAATAAAGAAGATTTTGCCTCTTATTACCAAACGGTAATCAAGGCTTATTTGAAAATTTTTCAAAGACTGGGTTTTCCTCAAGTAAAAATCACTGAGGCTTCTGGCGGTAGTTTTACCAAAAAGTTTTCTCATGAATTTAATGTCATTACTCCTGCGGGAGAAGTTGATTTAATTTATTGTTCGAGCTGTTCCTTTGCTCAAAACAAGGAAATTACCCAGTTAAAAATAGGGGATGAATGTCCCGAATGCAAACAGAACAAACTAAAAAATAATAAAGCAATTGAGATAGGTAATATTTTTGATTTAGGTAGCCGTTTTTCCGATGCTTTCGATTTAAATTATGTCGATAAAAAAGGAAATAAACAAAAAATCGTTATGGGATGTTATGGTATTGGAACCACTCGAATTTTAGGCGCTTTAGTCGAAGTCCACAACGATGATCGCGGCATAATCTGGCCGGAAAACGTTGCCCCCTACAGAGTTTATTTGCTTGGCTTAGATCTTAAGGACAAACAAACGCGCTATAACTGTTATAACCATTATAACCGCTTATTAAAAGCCGGCATCGAAGTCCTTTTTGATGATCGGGAAGAAGTCACTGCCGGAGAAAAATTTGCCGACGCCGACTTAATTGGAATTCCAATTCGATTGGTGGTCTCGAAAAGGACGGGGGAGAAGATTGAATATAAGAAGAGGAATGAAAAGGAAGTAAAAATACTTAGTATTGATGAAGTTATAAAATTAATAAGTAAATCCTAAATAATAAATCTCAAATAACAAATAAATCATAAATTTAAAATATTAAACTAAAAACTATTTTGTATTTATTATTTAAAGTTTATTTGGAACTTGATATTTAAGATTTATAATTTTGATATGAAAACTATTGTCACTCATCTCTCTCCAGATTTAGATGCGATTGCTTCTGCCTGGCTAATCAAAAGGTTTTTAACCGGATGGAAAAGCGCGCAAATAAAATTTGTTCCAACAGGTACAACCTTAGATAATAATCTCCCTGATAGCAATAAAAATATTATTCATGTTGACACTGGACTAGGGCATTTTGATCATCATCAAACTAATGAATATACTTCGGCGACAAAATTAGTCTTTGAATATTTAACAAAGAATAAATTAATTAAATCAAAAGATGAAAAAGCTCTGCAAAAAATCGTCAACTATATCAATGACACTGATCATTTTGCTGAAGTTTTCTTTCCCGAGGCGGATTCTGACCGTTATGATTTTACTATTCGTCAGTTAATTGATGGGTTAAAGGTAATTTGTCCTGAAGAACAAAAATTATTTGACTCTGTTTTTCAACTATTAGATTCCGCTTTAATCGTATTTAAAAACAAAGTTAGCGCTGAAGAGGAAATAAAAAAAGGTTTTATTTTTCAATCTTACTTAGGTAAATCTTTGGCAATTGAAACTAAAAATGAAGAAATCATCAAACTTGCTCTAAAAAAAGGATTTTCCATGGTTGTTAGACGCCATCCGGATAAAGGATTCGTCAGAATTAAAACCTTACCAATTAAAAAATTAAGCTTAAAACCAATCTATGAAAAAATCATTAAAATTGATAAAAAAGGCAGTTGGTATTTTCATATTTCCGAACATATGCTTTTAAACGGATCATCGGGAAATCCAAAACTTATCCCAACTCCTTTATCATTAAATAAAATCGTTGAAATAATAAAGAGTGTATAATAAAATAATTACAAATGACAAATGATAAATAACAATTGAATAACAAATAATCAATAATCAATGTTTAAAACATTTGTTATTTGATATTTGAAATTCATTTGATATTTGTTATTTAATATTTGATATTTATTTTGGGGGGAGGCGCAATAATTTATGGTTTTAGTCATAAAAAGAAAAGGCGAATCAAAAGACAGTATGTTTCGAAAATTTACTCGTTCTTTTATTGATGAGGAAATCGTTGATACCTTAAGAAAAAAACAGTTTTATAAAAAACCATCATTAAAAAGAAAGGAAGAGGAAAAAGAAAGAAGAAAAAACCGTTTTTCAAAACACAAAAAAGTCTTTAAAAAAGTATATAGAAGAATATGATCAATATTGTTACTTCATCACGGTACAAGATTAATCGCCAAAAAATAAAACTATTAGTAGAAAATATATTCGAAAAAGAACAACTCACTTCTCAGTTTTCTTTGAATATTATTTTTGTGGGAAAAAACAAGATGAAAAATTTCACAAAAAAATATAAAGGAGAAAACGAAACACTACCTGTACTTTCTTTTTCTTATAATGAAAAAATGGGTGAAGAAGAAATCTTACTAGGAGAAGTAATTCTCTGTTATCCTTTAGTTATCTTATTAGCAGCAGAAAGAAATAAGCGCGTTGATGAAATGATTAATGAATTGATAAAACACGGAGTTGAAAATCTATTAAAATAATATGTTCTATCTTAAGTATCGCCCGAAAACTATTGAAGAAATTGATAATCAACAGGTCAAAGAAATGATTGGTAAAATTCTGAACTCAAAATCTTTACCTCATGCTTTTCTTTTCGTCGGACAAAAAGGCACCGGAAAGACTTCAACCGCCCGCATCATTGCCAAGGCCGTCAATTGCATCAATAATAAATTCTCTCCTAATCTTCCTAAAAAACCCAATAGCCCCAAATCTATCGAACCATGTAATCACTGTGTTAATTGCCAAAGCATCTCTCGATCGTCTTTTACCGATGTCATCGAAATGGATGCCGCATCAAATAGAGGAATTGAGGAAATAAAGAATTTAATTCGCGAAACCTCTTTTCTTCCCATGTCCGGCGGTTATCGAGTCTTTATTATTGATGAAGCCCATATGATAACAACGGAAGGATTCAACGCCCTTTTGAAAACTTTGGAAGAACCGCCAAAAACCGCTATTTTTATCCTAGCTACTACTAATTTAGAAAAACTTCCTAAAACTATTGTTTCCCGCTGTTTAAAGATTAATTTTGGCAAAGCAAAAATTGCTGACATAAACTTAATGTTAAAAAGAATTGCTAAAAATGAAGGTCTAGATTTTAACGAGGATCTATTAAAATTAATTGCTCATCATAGCGAAAATTCTTTTCGTGACGCTGCTAAAATTCTTGAAGAAGTGACTTTTCAGAAAATTAAAACTACGGAAGAATTAGAAAAATTTTTAGGGATCCGAGGAAAAAATGATTTAATGGAAATTATTGAAAAAAAAGACATAAAGAAAACTCTTCTTTGGATTAATGAGTTCTCTCAAAACAATGGCGATTTTAAAAATCTTATCGAAGATATCCTTAATGAACTACGACTCCAACTTCTTATTAAAAACGGAGTAGAGGAAAGCGATGGAAAAAAAATTTCTTTGACCTTAAACGAAATTTCATTGTTAATAAAACTATTGATTGAAGCTTATCAAAATTTGAGAAATACGCCAATTGATTCTTTACCGGTTGAAATTGCTCTTATCGAGTTCTACAATAAGATAGAAGAAAAAAATTATAAATCTTAAATATCAAGTTCCAAATAAATACTAAAATATAAATTTAAAATAATAAACAGTTTAGTATTTATTATTTAATATTTAAAATTTATTTGTGATTTGAGATTTATTATTTAGGATTTATTTAGGTAATTAGAAATTAGAACTAATTTATTCATATGTTAAACCCCTTTGGAGCTTTAGGTGACTTACAAAAATTACAACAACAAGCGCAAAAAATGCAGGCTGCCTTACAACAAGAAGAAGTCGTGGTGGAAAAAAATGGCGTCAAGATCATTGTTAGAGGAGATCAGGTAATTGAATCAATCGAGGTTGATGGAATTGTCGAAAATCGCATTGCCGAAGCTGTTAATGAAGCGGTTAAAAAAACTCAAGAACTGGCAGCCAGAAAATTAATAGAAATATCGTCACAACAAAAATAATGTTAAAACTTTTTTCCGGATCGGCTAACCCTAAACTATCAACAGAAGTATCTAAACTTTTAAAACTTCCTCTTTCTAAATCTGAAGTAATTCGTTTTGATAACTCCGAAGTTCGAGTCACTATTCAAGAAAAAGTTAAAGATGATGTTTGTGTTATTATTCAACCAACTGCCAATCCAACCGATACTCATCTGATGGAACTGTTCTTTTTTGCCGATGCCCTAAAACGGATGGAGGCAAAAAAAATTGTCGCTTTTATTCCTTATTTCGGTTATGCAAGGCAAAATAGAGAACATAGAGAAGGTGAGGCAGTTTCGGCCAATGTGGTTATCAGATTTTTAGAAACGATTGGTTTTAATGAAGTTTATACTATCGATCTTCATGATGAGGCCACCGAAGGCATTTTTACTATACGATTTAAAAACCTCTCTGCTTTACCCTTATTAGTTAAAGAAATCAGAAAATATCTATCCCACGATCGTAGTATAGATAACATTGTAATCGTATCGCCGGACCAGGGCGGGGTCGAACGCGCTAGAAAATTTGCAGATTCGCCCCAATCATCAATTGCTGTTATTGAAAAAAGAAGAAATCTTGATGTTCTTCATCAATCAAAAGCTTTAAATCTTTATGGAAATGTCAAGAACAAAACCTGTATATTAATAGATGATATCATTACTTCGGGCGGAACTTTGGTCCACGCGGCCGAACTCTGCCTTAAACGAGGCGCCAAAAGAATACTAGCCTGCGTTGTTCATCATGATTTTTCTCCTAAAGCAGCAGAAATACTTGAAAAAAGTAAAATTGAAAAAATTTTTATGAGTAATACCATTACCTTGCAACCTAATCAAAAATTTTCTAAACTCAAAGAAATTTCCATCGCCCCTTTAATTGCGAAAGAATTAAAAAATCTACTTTAACATTATTTTTAAACGTTCTTTCCTATGCATAACTGTACAACCGATTAATCGATTGTACATTTTGTATAGTCGATTAATCAATTAGACATTTAAGCATCAATCATCTTTCTTTCCTTCTGTCTTCTCTTATAATCCCAGTAACTTTGCCAGTGACCGATTTTTAATCCCGGTTGAATAAATATATCAGCAAATAAATCTTCAAAAAAATGACTGATTTTTTCTTTATTTAATAACCCCCCAATTATTGCAATTAATTTAGTTTCTTTATCATAAAAAAGTAAAGAAAATTTAGCTACGGTTGCTCTTGAACTCTTTAAATACTGCGCAATTGAGCTTTGCTCAACTCCTTTAATAAGAAGATAAATAATGGCGATTCTTTTGGCCACCATCAGTTGTTCTGGCGGTGAAAGAATATCCTTTATTAATTCAAGAAAATCTTCTTCATCTTCAGCTTTATTTACTATCTCAAACATTAATTGATAAAGTTTGATTAGTTTCTTCTCATCTACCGGTGCTTTTGATAAATTAACCATATGTATAATCGATTAATCAACTGTACATATGGCTTTTTTTGCTGTCAATCGTTTATAACCTACAAAAGTATATAAATAGATTGATAGAACAATGAATTTTATTTGATATAGGATAGTGCTATAAAAGGTTAACTTTTTAAGGAAAGTAGTATCAAGACTGCAAATATTATTTGAAAATAACTACTAAAATTGATTTCTACCTTCTATCGCCTTCTTTAAGGTCATGTAGTCGGCGTATTCAAGATTGGCTCCCATCGGCAACCCATAAGCCAGCCTTGTGATTTTTAACTCGTTAACTCGTAAACCCCTTAACTTGCTTTTAATATACATCGCCGTTGCTTCACCCTCCATATCCGGATTAGTAGCAAGAATTATTTCCTTGACCGTCGAAGCCTTGGCGAAGGCGGTTTTAACTCTACTAGTTAACTCTTTTATCTTAATGTCCTCCGGTCCCATCCGATTTAAAGGATCAATTTTTCCATGAAGAACGTGATATACTCCGTTATAAATTCTTCCCTGTTCAAAAGAAAGCAAATCTAAAACCGTTTCCACAACGCAAATGATCGATTCATCTCTTTTCTTATCAGTACAAATTTCACATAATTCATTTTCAGTGAAATTAAAACAATTTTTACAAAGTTTTGTTTTTAACTTTAAACTGACAACATTTTCTGCAAATTCTTTTAAATCTTCCTCAGGCAAATTAAGCAAAAAAAAAGCCAATCGGTTAGCTGTTTTTTCACCAATACCGGGAAGACGCTCTAAAAAGAGGGAAATGTTTTTAAGACTGTTAGGTAAGGAACTCATAATAATAAATGACAAATGTTAAATAACAATTGAATAACAAATTACAAATTTACAAATTACTAAACCGTTTTAATCATTGGTTATTTGTTATTTAAAATTCAATTGTAGATTTGTTATTGGTAATTTGATATTTACAGTTGAATAACTTCCGCCACAATGAGTGGCTTTCTTCCGGTTGCTTTTCTAAAAAATTCTTCTAAGTTTTCAATTACTTCTCGTTTTAATATCCCTAAATCAAAAACTTTTCCGCTTTTTGGTTTAAAAACATTTTCCACGATTTTTCTCGCTTCCAAATATAATCTGTTTTCTTCTTTTTCAAAGACAAAACCGCGGGAAACAATCTTTGGTTGACCAAGTAATAATCCGCGATTGTCAATAATTGATAAAACAAAAACAATTCCATCGGTGGCAATGGTTTTTCTATCCCGAAGAATAATATTACCTACATCACCAATTCCATAAGCATCAACATAGATATTTTTTGTCTCAATTCTTTCACCCAAATAAGCTTTATTTTTAACAAACCAGAGAGTCTCGCCTTCATTTAAAGAAAAAACGTCTCTTTTGTTAAAGTCTAATTGTTCGACTAAATTTTCATACTGGCGTTGATGCCTTATCGTACCGCCAATAGGAATAAAATATCTTGGATTGGTAAATCTAATTAAAAATTTTAAATCTTCCTGATTACCATGGCCGGATGAGTGCAGTTGATCGGCAATATCGGAATAAACAACATCAGCGCCTTCTTCTACTAACTGTTCAATCGTCGAATAAACTTCATTTTCATTGCCGGGAATCGGGTCGGAAGAAAAAATTATTTTATCACCGGATTTAATTTTTATATTAGGGTTTTGCCGATCAGCTAACTTTGATAAAGCTGATCCATACTGACCTTGGCTACCGGCTACAATTAAACAAATCTTTCCGGGTGGATGACGATTAACCTCTTCTTCTTTAATAAAAAGGCTTTCCGGTATTGGTAAATAGCCAATACTTGATGCCAATTTGGTATTATCTTTCATTGATCTGCCTAAAAAGCAGATTTTTCGGTTAAACTTGATTGCTGCATCAACACATTGGCGGATCCGGGAAATATTGGAAGAAAATGTTGTCATAATAAATTTACCTTTAGTTTTTCGCATTTCATCCTCAAAAGTTTGACCAACAATATTCTCTGACAAGGTTAATCCTTCTCGCTCGGCTCCCAAACAATCAGATAATAAACATAAAATTCCTTCATGACCAGCCTTGGTAATTTTATAAAAATCCGGTCCCGGTCCATAAGGCGGTGTTAGATCGAATTTAAAGTCAGATCCATGATAGACTGTTCCAACCGGCGTCTTTATCAAAATATGGGTTGTATCCGGAATCGAATGGGTCATTTTTAAATAAGAGACACGAAAATCTCCAAAAGAGTATTCTTTATCAAAATCAACTCGATTAACATTAATTTTTTTATGATTGTCCTTAAATTTATTCTCAATAAAAATTGAGGTAAGCAAACTCGCATAAACCGGTGGTCGACCTAAGTCCTCATAAAGAAGCGGCAAAGCCGAAGTATGATCTTCATGACCATGAGTAATTAAGATCGCCCTAATATACTGTTTTTTATCAATGAGATAACTGATATCCGGAATAACAAAATCCACTCCTAATTCTTTTTCCTGAGGAAAACCAATCCCGCAGTCAATAATAACAATATCTTTGAGTTTATCATCCTTATAAATCTCATAGACATACATGTTTTTGGTAACGCCAACGATACCACCTAAAGGAATGAAGTGAAGCTTGTAGTTCATATGGTTTTAATTTTTATAATAGTTATAATAATTATAACATTTATGAAATTAACCGCCAGACAAATTAAAAACAAGCTGTCAGAAGTTATGGATCCCGAACTTAATATTTCTATTGTTGATCTGGGTTTAATCTACGATATAAAGATTATCAAAAATAAGGTAAAAGTAATTATGACATTAACAACTGTTGGTTGTCCCTTATTCTCTTTAATTGAAAGTCAGATTAAAGATAAAATAAAAAAATTAGGAATCAAAGAAGAAAATATTTCTTTAGAATTAGCTTTTGATCCACCCTGGACAATGGAGAAGATGAGCAAGAAGGGGAAGGCGATGTTGGGAATAAATTAATAACAAATCATAAATAACAAATATCAATTGAATATTAAATAATTAATAACAAATAATAAAACTATGTTTCTGTTTTGTAATTTAATATTTTTAATTTATTATTCATTTGTTATTTGATGTTTATTATTTGATATTTTTCATATGGCCAAAGGTAACTTATTAGGAGACACATTTGAACAACTTGTTGAACTGGGCCAGTCGACGGCCAAAAAAAGCGCTCAACAGGTGGCTTCTACTTTAAATCCGTTAAACCTTGCTAATAAACTCGCTGGAGGAGAAACCTCCGAGGTTAAGAACGAGCAAAACCAAGCAAGAACCTCGGAGGTTAAAAAAGCGGAAAAACATACGCCTCTTGACTTTAAAAAACTTCAAGAAAAATTTAAGGATAAGGAAAAAATGAAAATGGAAGGGCTGAGAAACCGGCTATTTCAAATTGTCAAAAGAGAAGACGAAAAATCTTTGGAGCAGAAAAAAATGGAAGAAGCTGACAAAAAAAGAAGAGAAGAGTATCTGGCCCAGGAGAAAAAAAGAAAAGAGCAGGAAAAAAAACAACAAAAGCAACAAGGCAATATTCCTCGAGGCAAAATCCGCCGAAGTATCTTCTCTCCCAAAAAAGCCGCCGAACGCCAACATGCCGAATTCAAGCCTGCAACAGGAAAGCAATGATTTTCCCTCTCTTTCAGTTATAATATTTATAAACGTTATAATATTTATTCTTTAAACACGGAGTATAGTTCAGATGGTAGAACACACGGTTCGGGACCGTGAGGTCGTGAGTTCAAGTCTCACTACTCCGACTATGAAACTCTATAACACATTAACTAGAAAAATTGAGGAATTCAAACCAATTGAAGATAAAAAAATTCGTTTTTACCATTGCGGTCCTACTGTCTATTGGGTTCAACATATAGGAAATCTTCGGGCTATGACTTGGGCGGATTTTATCAGACGTTCCTTAATTTATCTTGGATACAAAGTAAAGTTTGTTCGTAATTATACCGATGTTGGACACTTAACAAGCGATGAGGATGAAGGCGAAGATAAAATGGAAAAGGGAGCAAAACGCGAAGGATTAACTCCAAAACAAATTGCTGACAAATATATAAAGATATTTGAAGATGATACTAAGGCTCTTAATATATTGGAGCCTGATTATAAACCTCGAGCTACTGAATATATTAAACAAATGCAGGAAATGATCCAAATTCTTCTTAATAAAGGATTTGCTTATATTACTTCTCTTGCTGTTGTATATGATGTCAGTAAATTTGAAGAATACAACAAGTTAAATCATCAAAAACTTGAGCTTAATTTAAAAGGTGCAGGAAAAGGAACTGTTGAAGATCCAGAAAAAAAACATTTTGCTGATTTTAATCTTTGGGTTTTTAAAAAAGGCAAACATAAAAACGCTTTACAAACTTGGCCATCTCCCTGGGGAGAAGGATTTCCCGGTTGGCATATTGAATGTAGTGTTATGGCTAAAGCTATTCTTGGAGACACTATTGATATCCATATGGGAGGAATCGAGCATATTGCAGTTCATCATACTAATGAAATCGCTCAAAGCGAAGCAGCTAATAAAACATCATTTGCTCATTACTGGATCCATAATGAACATCTTAATGTTAATGATGAAAAAATGGCAAAATCAAAAGGCACTGGATACATTCTTAAAGAAATTGTTAATAGGGGATTTGATCCTTTAATTTTAAGATATTTTTTCTTATCAGCTCATTACCGATCTAAACAGAATTTCACCTGGGAAGCGCTAAAAAACGCTCAAGAATCCCTCAATAAGTTAAGAAATATTGTTCTAAATTTAAAAAATTCACTAAATACCAACTCGTCACGATCGTATCAAGATAGTAAAAAATATTATAAAGATAAATTCAAGAAGGTAATTTCTAATAATCTGCAAACTCCACAAGCAGTGGCAGTTATGTGGGAAATGTTAAAGTCTGATCTTGCTCCTCAAGAAAAACTCAATCTTCTTTTTGATTTTGATAAAGTCTTCGGTTTAAAACTGGATCAAACCACTGAAAAAAAAAATCCCTGAGAAAATAATAAATTTAGCTGAAGAAAGATTTCAAGCAAGAAAATCCGGGGATTTCAAAAAATCTGATGAATTAAGAATACAAATAGAAAATCTTGGATATAAAATTGAAGACAAAAACGAAAACTATCTGATAAAGAAACTTTAAGAACTTTACAAACTTTATAACTTTATAAACTTTTTCTTTTGTATATCCTAATCACCGGGTGATCGAACACTGTCCAGGTTTCTTCGGCATTTTCATCATTTAACCCCGCAGAAAATTCCACTACTTTTTGAAATCCTAATTTTCCCGAAAATAATTTTTCATAATAATCATTTAATAAAGGATATTTATCTTTTGGATGATTTGCGAAAATTCTTCTCGACGGTACAAAAATATAATCAGCTTTATCTATATGATTTTTTAACTCTGACTGCAACTTCAGACTTTCATCTAAATCATAAAAATTAAAAGAAATAATATTGTAATTGTTCAATTGTTTCATTGTTTCATTGCTGATTGGGATATCTACTACATTTGCGGTTTCCGAAAGAATATAGGAATTATTAGGAATATTCTTATAAATCCACTCAGAGGCCTGAAAACGAACATCGGGATTTTGATAAATCGAAAGATAGGCTAAGCCTGGCAGAATCAGTGCAAAAATCAAAGCGCAAAGTGCAAAACCAAGTGTAAAGTTTAAAACTTTTAACTTTGAACTAAGATTTGATATTTGATCTTTGATTTTTAATATAATTAATATCGCTAATACTAAGATTAAAGGAAACGCCGGACTCATAAACCGGTTCCATTTCGCGTAAAGAAAAGCATTGGGAATAAAATAAACAAGAATTGCAAAACGAAGGAGATTAATCTTTCTATCTTTCCATCCCAATCCCCCTAATACCCCTAAACTCCCTAAAATAAACACCGGCCAACCTAAAACATATGGAAAAACTTTCGTCAACTGAAACCAAACTGGAACCGTATTGAAAAACTGTCTGGTATAAAAAACCAGAGTTCTTCCTAAAGCCACATCTGATTCATACCTAATCGCGCTAACAAAATCTTGAAAATTAATAAAATTATGAGGAGAAAACAAAAACGCAAAGATCAAAGTGCAAAGTGCAAAACTAAAACTCAAAGTTAAAAATTTTTGATATTTGATATGTATTTTTGCCTGCCCCTTTAAGCCTTGGCGAAGTGGGGATATTTGATTTTTGATATTTGATATAAAAACATAGATAGGAACAGTTAAAAAAATTAGGGAAGATATTTTTGTAGCCGCTGCTAAACCAGAAACAAAACCCAGCCATACAACCTCGTAGGTTGTACGGCCTTCCAATAATCGCATTGAAAAATAAACAATCAAACTATAAAACAGCATTAATAACGACTCCGTCGTTCCAAAATGAGCAAACTGAATTGCGTAAGGAGAAAGTGCAAAAATCAAAGCGCAAAGTGCAAAACTAAGTGTAAATCTAAAAGATTTTGATTTAGACCAATAAAACAATTCAACAATCTTAAGTAAAATAAATACGTTTAAAATAGATGCTACTGCTGATATTATCCTCAAGCTTATGACCGCTTCCTGAAAACCAATCGGTCTACCTAAATCACCATCAAAAAACTTTAATAAAAATACTATTACATACCCTAGATAAAGTGGAAATTGCCCATAGGCAAAAAAATGAGGATTAAAACAATCTTTGATATTTGATATTTGATTTTTGATATTGCAATTTAGACTCTGAATTGCATTTGCCATATTCCTTTCATCCGGATGCATCGGATAAGGCAAGCCCCAATCCAAACCAACAAATCGACTATAAATAAGAACTGTAAACAATGAAACAATGAAACAATGAAACAATAATTTTTTTTTCCCGTTGATTTTTTTCATGATTATTAGTATTATATTACAGATAAATATATGAAATATGAATTAACTTTCCTTACTAAGGAAGAGACTGAACTAAAAAACATTAGAGAACTAATCGAATCTCTTAAAGGTAAAGTCACTCTCGAGGAAAAATGGGGTGAAAAAACTTTAGCATATTCCATAAAGAAAAATCATACCGCTCTTTTTTACATCTTTCAACTTGAGATTGATAAAAAAAATGTGTCCGAATTCAAAAAAAAACTAAACTTTAATGATAAAATTTTAAGATATTTATTATTAGTTAAAGAATAATTATATGTCCAGTCGATCATTAAACCGAATTGTTTTAATTGGCAACCTCACCAGGGATCCGGAATTAAAATACACTCCGACCGGAACCGCTGTCTGTACTTTTGGTATCGCCACCAACCGAAGTTGGACAACCAATGACGGTCAAACCAAAGAAGATGTTCAGTATCATCGAGTGGTTGCCTGGCAAAAACTGGCAGAACTCTGCGGAAAACTTTTAAACAAAGGTAGAAAAGTATTTGTTGAGGGACGAATGACTTATCGAACTTTTACCGGCAAAGACGGCATTCAGAGAACAATTGCCGAGATTGTCCTTGATGACTTTATTGTCTTTGGTGACGGCCGAAGAATGACGGAAACTGTTCAAATCACACCAACCAATCAAGAAACAACCATAAAAACTGAAGAGAGTAAAACCGAATTAACTAAAGACGAAGCTGTTAATCCGGATGATATACCGTTCTAAAAATATTAAATATTAAATATTAAATATTAAAAATATGAAATGTTTTTTTTGTCAATATAAAACCAGTCCGAGCTTTAAAGATGTTGATAATTTGGAAAAATTTTTATCACCAAGGAAAAAAATTTTGCACCGGGAAAAAACCAGTGTCTGTGCCAAACATCAACGCGCCCTAACTAAAGAACTAAAATATGCCCGTTATCTGGCTCTTATTCCCTACGTTTCTTATCAGGGTTTGCGTTGAATATTTTTTCTTCTATAATGAATTATAATGTTTATTTCTATTCCTATCTCTATTTTTGATCGTTGTTTATTAAAAGAAGACCAACTGGTTGATTTTAATACTCCGTTTTTAGAAAAAAAAGTTGAAGAAGAAGTTAATATATCAATCGCCAAAAATCTAGACATTCCACCACAAAAAATTTTCCACTATTTAAAAAAATTTGTCGGTGAATCAATTGAAAAAGATGAAATAATCGCCATTAATAAAGGTATATTCTCAACAAAAAAAATTACCTCAAAATATTCCGGACTGATTAAAGAAATTAATCATTTTGACGGATCAATCACCATATCAAGTAAAACTAAAATAGATAATATGGTTAATGCTTTTTTTAAAGGTAAAGTCAATAAAATTAAAAAAAACGAGGTGTCTATTGAAGTCAATAAAGGAGAACAATTTCCGGCAAAAAATGTCAGTCATGATTTTGGAGGCAAAACATTTTACTCGGATAATAATTCTGATTATCTATCAGAAAATCTTTTTAATAGTATCGTTGTTTGCGATAGTATAACTTCTTATCTCAAGACTAAGGCTGAAGCTCTTGGTTGTCAAGGTTTCTTAAGTTTGGCTAAATTAACTAATGAATCTGAAGTCCCTTGTGTTCAATTTAAAAATATTAATGACTATAAAAAAATTATTAAACTAAAATTTCCCTATTGCACTATAGTTAATACATCTAGTATTATTTATTTTTATCAATGAAAAAAAATAATAATAAGCTAACCAATTTTCTTTTAATCTTATCTTTTATTATTTTAGTGTTTGGCAGCGGCTATAAATTAGGGGAATATAAAAATAGGTTATTTCTCCAACAACCAACCACCAATAACCAATCCCCCAATTGGGGGACCAATGTCAATTTTGATCTTTTCTGGGATACCTGGAATAAATTGAATGAAAGATACGTTGACCAAAAAAAGATTGATCCGAAAAAAATGTATTACGGAGCTATCAAAGGCATGGTGGCATCAATTGAAGATCCTTATACTTTTTTCCTGACTCCCGAAGAAAATAAACAGACTAAAGACGACCTGGGAGGTAAATTTGAAGGCATTGGTGCTCAATTAGGTTTAAAAGATAACCGGATAGTTATAATTGCTCCATTAAAAAAATCTCCGGCAGAGATGGCCGGTGTCAGAGCCGGGGACTTTATTAATAAAGTCAATGATGCTTCTACCAAAAACTGGACATTATCTCAAGCGGTTTCAAAAATTCGCGGACCAAAAAATACTAAAGTAAAGTTAACACTGGAAAGAAATAATAAAGAAACCGAGGTAATAATCGTTCGACAACAGATCATTGTTGCTTCAGTGGAACTTTCTTTTGAAAAAAATATCGCTATCCTTAAAGTCAATCAATTTGGAGATAATACTAACGACGAATGGAATAAGGCAGTTGATGAAATTAAAAGTAAATGGTCAAATAAACAAATTAAAGGTCTGGTCTTAGATCTTCGTGATAATCCTGGCGGCTATCTTGATAGTTCTGTCTATCTTGCTTCTGAATTTCTGCCTTTGGGAAAATTAATCGTCAAACAGGAAACAACTCTATATGGAAATAAAGAATACCGGGTTTCAAAAATCGGTAAGCTGCAAGATATTCCCTTAACCGTATTGATAAATAAAGGGTCAGCTTCAGCTTCAGAGATCTTAGCCGGAGCGCTGCGTGATCATAAAAGAGCCCAACTGATTGGAGAAAAAAGTTTTGGTAAAGGTTCTGTTCAAGAAGCTTTGGATCTTAAGGAAGGCGCTGGATTACATGTCACTGTTGCCAAATGGGTATTACCCAATGGTGATTGGATTAACAGTAAAGGAATTGAGCCAAACGTTAAGATTCTCAATGAAATCAAAGAAGGTAATACAATTACTCAAGAGACTGATAAACAACTTGAAAAAGCTATACAAATATTAATACAATAGTTATTATGAAAAAATTTTTATTTCTTGTAGCAACGTTAATAATTTTAGCGGCAGTTTCTCAGAAATTTAATCTTTTTCCTAATCTCCTTTACCCCGCGAAGTCTGAAAGACGAAGCGGGGCTAACCAAACTATTGAAAAACAAACCGTTGTCTACGAGGAATCGGTGATTACCAAGGTGGTGGAAGAAGCGCTTTCATCAGTTGTTACCGTGGGAATAAGCAAAATCACTTCAACCGGAGATTTTTTTCAGATTGATCCTTTTAATCCATTTAGCCCTTTTAACCGGATCCCGGGACAAAAAAAGAGGGTCGAACAAAACATTGGCAGCGGTTTTATCATCTCTGCTGATGGTCTCATTATCACCAACAAACACGTTGTTTCTGATACCCAAGCCTCATATCAGGTCTTGACCAATGATAAGAAAAAATATAATGTGGAAAAAATTTACCGCGATCCTTTAAACGATCTGGCGATTCTAAAAATAAACGCCAGCAATCTGAAACCTCTCAAACTCGGTAATTCCTCAAAACTAAAATTAGGCCAATTAGTAATTGCTATTGGAACACCTTTAGGAGAATTTACTAACACTGTTACCTCGGGTATTATTTCCGGATTAGGCAGAGGGATTACGGCCGGATCACCGTTTGAAGGCTTTGTCGAGAAATTAGACAACGTCATCCAAACCGATGCGGCCATCAGCTCGGGTAATTCCGGCGGACCATTACTTAACTCTAAAGGCGAAGTCATTGGTGTTAATGCGGCAATTGCTCAAGAAGGCCAAAATATCGGTTTTGCCATACCGGTTAATGTTGTCTCCGACTTAATCAATAATTTTCAAAAAAACGGTGGTAGCTTTGAACGTCCATATATTGGTGTTCGCTACAAATTTATTGACAAACAAACGGCAATTCTTAACGAACTGGTGGAAGGCGCCTACGTCGTTCAAGTTATCCTAGGTTCGCCAGCAGAAAAAGCCGGTATCCAGGAAGAAGATATTATTATTGAATTTGATGGTAAAAAAATTGGCGGCAGTGACGAACAAACTCTTACCAAATTAATTGCCGAAAAAAAAGCCGGTGAAAGAGTCACTCTAAAAATTTGGAGAAATAAAGAGATCAAAAATATCTCCGTCACCCTCGAATCAGCTAAATAAATTTCACTTGAATTATAAAATTAAAAAGATATATAATCTTCTTTATGTTAACAACAGCCGATTTAAAAAAAATTAAAGAAATTACTAGATGCGAAATTAAAACAGAATTAAAAAAGTACGCTACTAAGAGTGATTTGTCAGATGTTACTAAAGAATTAATAGAACTTATTCATGCTTTTCGAGCTGAATTAAAAAAAGAAATTAAGGAATCTTCTCAGGCTCTTAAAACTGAATTGAAAGCCGATATTCTTGATTTTAAAGATAGTATCCTTCATGAAATTATTAAACTTCGCGAAGATATAACTGTCGTTATTGGTTATAGCGACCGCATTGAAGATCATGATCAACGAATTGAAAAACTCGAAACCGCCGTTTATCAGTAATTAATTAACTTCATATCTATCAACAATAATTTGCCTCAACAACAAACCAAACACACCCAACACA
>CAZJKY010000004.1:0-2407 GCA_964546915.1 uncultured Gammaproteobacteria bacterium
ATAAGCTATGCCAAGGATAATCGGCAACTTTTTTGATCAAATTCTTACTATTAAATTTGACTTTAGAAAAATCTTCTTTTCTTAAATAAACATAGAAAAACTCTTTTTTCGGATTACTTTTGTCAAGATAAAACAGAAAATTTTTCAGATATGTACCTATACCCGTTTGCGAATAAAGTCTTGCATCAATCCCGATTTTTTTCATTGAGAAAGATTTTTTTTAATATCTATCACTAAATAAACCAACTGGTGAGTCAACCAGTTATGATCTTTAGCTTAATGTTTATGATAAATAATCTTCATCGAATCATAGAAATAGAAACTGGTTTTTTTCCTAATCTTTGTGTCTTTTTTCTTTAAGCCTGAAGAAGATTTTAAATGAAGCACTTTCCATAACGGATAGTAAATTATTTTATAGCCTATTTTCTTTATTTGAAAAGCCATTTCTATATCTTCTCCGTAAGCAAAATAGTCTTTATCAAAACCGCCAAATTTATCGACTATTTCTCGTTTTGTAAACAAAAAAGCGCCCGTCAGGACGTCGACTTCATGAATCTCATTTAAATTCAGATTAACCAGATGATATCCGCCAAATAATTTGTTTAACATCGGTATATTTTTAGAAATTTTCTCTAGTCCTGAAAAATAAGTAAAAGATCTCCAAAGAGTAGGAAATCCTCGGTGAGAAGCCGGGTCGATTTCTCCGGTTGATAAAATTACTTTGACTGTTAAGGCACCAATATCTTTCTGCATTTTCATTAACTTAATTAGATCTCGAAAATCAACATTAACAACAATAACATCTGAATTAAGATATAATATATATTTGCCTTTGCTTTTCTCTACCCCAAAATTATTAGCTTTACCAAAGCCAAGATTTTTTTTGCTCAGAAAAATATGAAGATTATTCCACTGTTTTTCTAAATCTAAAAGCATCTGAACGCTTCCATCATTAGAATCATTATCCACAACTATTATTTCATAGTCTAAAGGATAACGAACAAAGTTTTTCTTTAAAGAAAGAAGGCATTTCTTTGTTATCTCTTTAGTATTAAAAGAAACAATGATAATTGAGAGAGAGATCATAAATAAAAAAAATAAAATTATCGTTTGGGTGATTGTTTCATCCGTCTGGCCTTTCCTCCGGTTCCTACCTTTCTTGTTTCTTTCTTCCTTGGATCTCTTGTTAACAAGCCGTTAGCTTTTAGCAAAGGTCGATAGGCTTCTTTATCTACTATCTCTAGTGCTCGAGCTACCCCATGGACCATCGCGTCCAGTTGACCGGTTGTTCCTCCACCTGATACAAGTATCGAAACCGCAAATCGATCTTGATTTTTAGTCAGTGTTAAAGGAAGAGATAAAAAGTTCTTTTCATAAGATTTAAAAGCGATTTCTTCTAAAGATTTATAATTAATAAAAATCTGTCCTGCTTTTATTTTCAGTTTATCAACTAAGACTTCCTTCCCTTTTTTGGGAAGATAGAGCCTAACCCGGGCCACTGATTGTTTTCTCCGGCCCACTGCTTCATAGTAATTGATATCTTTTGTTTTTTTAGCCATGATTTATATAATTTTTATAATTATTATAACGTTTATAACGATTATTTAACAAATTTGTTTTCAAAAGTGTGCTCCGATTTTGGAAATACATGAACTCGATTTAACCTATTACTTCGAAATTTATTTTTTGGTAACATTCCCGATACCGCTCTTTTAATGATTTCTCGTGAATCTTTTTTTAATAGATCGCTAAAATTAATCTTTCTTAATCCACCCGGATAACCAGAATAGTTGGTGTACTCTTTTGAAAAAGCTTTTTTTCCGGTAATTACAACTTTAGAAGCATTAATAACAACAATATGATCGCCAATATCAAGATTTGGGACATAATCAGTTTTATTTTTCCCTTGGACAAGTCTGACAATTTGAGGAGCTACTCGTCCTAAAACTTTGCCGGACACATCAATCAAATGCCAGTTTCTATTAATCTGTTTTTCTTTAGTTGATTTTGTTGATTGAGTTAATCTATTCATAATTTTTTTTGTTTTATAATCGGATATACCCACTCGACTTTACCCATCTCTGCTCCATCTGAATCTCTTTTTCCCAATTTAATAATTCTTATATAGCCACCATTTATCTTTCTTATAACCGGACTAATATCTTTATAAGCAATCGCGATCACTTCATTATTATCTAATTTTTGTCTTAAATAGTTAAGATTAGACTCGGTTTTTACCTTCATCTTCTCTATTAATTTCTCTATTACCGGCTTCATCGCTTTTGCTTTAACCAAAGTGGTTGTTAGCTTACCTTTTAAAAAGAAATTAACTGCTAATTTTCTCACTAACGCTCTATTAGCATCATAGCCATCACTAAATTTTATTTTTTTGACTCTATGCCTCATA
>CAZJKY010000004.1:2507-17272 GCA_964546915.1 uncultured Gammaproteobacteria bacterium
ATTAACTCAATTCTATTTCCATTTTCTTTAATTCTTCTTCTATAAGCTCGATTGATTTTTTCCCAACCCCTTTCATTCCGGTTAATTTATCTTTTCCTGTTTTCACTAAATCAGCCACCGTCTCGATTTTTTCTCGAAGTAAGGCATTAATCACTCTTGAAGGCAGATTTAATTCATCAATAATAATTTCAAATAATTTTTTATCAATCGCTTCTTTTTTCTCGTCGGCCGCACTGGTATGTTTTTTTAGTTCCGGCGCATCTTTATCTGAAAGAAGGTAACTAAAGTATTCTGATAATAGTTGAGCTGCCTCTTTAACAGCTTCCGTTGGTTTGATACTCCCATCAGTTTCTACTTCTAAAATTAATCTGTCGGAATTGCCTTTTCTCCCTACTCTGGCTTCCTCAACCTTGATATTAACTTTCTTTATTGGTGAGAAAAAAGCATCAACTGGAATATACCCGGTCTTTTTTTCCTCTCGATCTTCAACAGTGGAATAACCAACGCCTACCTCAACAATCGCTTCAAAAGAAAGCTTAGCTTTATCATCGGTCATCTCGGCAATATATAAATCTTCATTAACCGGTTTTACTTCTCCTTCGATATCTTTGGCTAATATTTTTTTTGCTCCTTTTCCTTCAAAGCTGACTTTATAAGGCCCACCTTCTTTAATGTCAAATTTAAGTTGTTTTAAATTCAACATCATCTCTAAGGCCGATTCTTTTACTCCTGGAATAACCGAGAAAAGATGAGGAGAATCATTAAATTTAATATTAGTGACGGCCACTCCTTTTAATGAAGAAAGGAGCGTTCTCCTTAAAGCATGGCCCATGCTTTGACCAAGGCCTTGTGGTAAAGGTTCAATAACAAACTTTCCATAATTACCCTCTTCTGTTTTTTGGGTGAAAAAAATCGGACTAAGCATATTTATTTATAAAATTTATAATTTTTATAACCGTTATACCCTTCGCATTATAAAATGCTACGAGTATATACCCCTCTAAGCTGCTTTATCAACCTGTTCGGTTGCAAACCAGCGTAAGAGGGGTATATATTATCTAGAATAATATTCAATGATTAATCTCAGATTTATCAATTTTTCAATTATCTCTTGAGTTGGCTCCGTAATCAATTTTCCGGCAATCGCTTTTTTTTCCAACCAAGACGGTAAAATAATATCTTTATTATTTAAACTATTCTCAATATATGGAATCTTGGTCGTTTTATCATTAACAAAACCAATTTCTTCACCAACTCTTACCTGATAAGAAGGAATGGTAACTTTTTTTTTGTTGATAATAATATGTCCATGATTGACCAATTGACGGGCTGATGCTCGAGTCGGAGCAAAACCCAGATGATAAATAATATTATCCAATCTTCTTTCCAAATATTGAGACAGATGCAAAGCCGTATTACCTTTTTTTAAACTGGCTTTCTTAAAATATTTTTTTAATTGTTTTTCAGTAATTCCGAACATAAATCTTAATTTCTGTTTCTCTCTTAATTGCGTACCTCTTTCCGATACTTTTTTTCTTTTTCTTACTCCGTGTTGGCCTGGAGGAACATTAAGTTTTTTCAGTAACCGAGCATGAGATTTAGAACCAACGGTTTTTAACTCTAAATCCATCCCTTCTCGCCGAGAAATTCTATTTTTTGGACCTAAATAACGCATATTTATTATTTATTAAACACGCCTAATCTTTGGCGGTCTCACCCCATTGTGAGGAACCGGCGTAATGTCAATAATTCTATTAATGTCAACTTTTGATGCTTTAACCGCTCTTAAAGATGCCTCTCGTCCAGGACCAATTCCTTTGACAAAGACATCGGCTGTTTGAAATCCAAATTTTTCACCGGCTTTTTTTAAGGCGGTCTCTGTTGTCACGGTTGCCGCATAAGGAGTTGATTTTCTGGTTCCGGAAAATCCATGCATTCCACAAGACCCGATTACAATCGGGTTGCCTTTTTCATCGGTAATTGTCACTATAGTATTGTTAAAAGTCGAGGTAATATAAATTTTACCTTTAATAACATTTTTTTTAGTTTGTTTTTTAATCATAGTTTTGCCCAAAGGACAATTTTACTTTGCTGCTTTATCTTTTACCGCTTCAGCTGTTTTATTTTGCTCTAATTTAGCCCACATCTCTTTCTTTAGGGCTCCAACGGTCTTTCTCTTCCCTCGTTTGGTTCGGGCATTGGCTTTAGTTCTCTGACCATGGACAGGTAAACCTCTTATATGTCTAATCCCCCGGTAACTGCCAATTTCTCTTAATCTTTTAATGTTTTCATTAATCGCTTCTCGCAAATAACCCTCAACCTTATAATTTTTTTCAATCATTTCAATAATTTTTTTGAACTCTTCTTCGGTTATCTCTTTAACTTTTTTATTAGCATCTATTCCTGTTTTCGATAGGATGGTTTTTACATTACTCCAACCAATACCATATAAAATCGTCAAAGCATAGTCAATCCTTTTTTCATCCGGTAAAGTGACTCCTAATAATCGTGCCATATTAATTATTACCCTTGTTTTTGTTTGTGTTTAACATTCGAACAAACAACATAAAGATTACCTTTTCTTTTGACTATTTTACATTTAGGGCAAATTTTTTTTACTGATGATTGAATTTTCATAGTTATTTACGATAAACAATCCTCCCTCGAGTCAGATCATAATGGGTTAATTCTAATTTGACCATATCGCCAGGAAGAATCTTAATATAGTTTTTTCTCATTTTCCCTGACAGATAACATAAAATCACCTTTTCTGAATTCAAAAGCTTTACTTTAAACAAGGTGTTGGGAAGATTTTCGACGACCTCTCCCTCGACCGTAATCACATCATCCTTCATAAAGTCTATATTTTAGCATAAAATTATTTTATATTCATGTCAAAATTATTGGACCCTGGTTAGTAACCGCCACTGTATGCTCAAAACAGGCGGACAGGCTCCGATCTTTAGTAATAATTGACCAATCATTCTTTTCATAAACAATCTTATTCGTTCCCATTGCATAAATAATTTCAATTGCTATCACTAAACCTTTCTTTATTAATAGTGACTTGTTAATCGGCCGATCAACAAAACCAAAAACATAAGGGTCTTCATGTAACTTTTTTCCAATTCCATGGCCGGTTAACTTTTTTATGACAAAATACCCGTTACCGGTGATTTCTTTTTCTATCACCGAGGAAATATGACCAAGTCTATTGCCTATTTTCGCCTCTTTAATCGCTTGATAAAGAGTTTCCTCGCCTATTTTTAAAAATTTATTAATCTTTGCGTCTTTCTTTTCTCCGATCACTTTGGTAATCGCATAATCAGTGTGCAGTCCCTGATATAACATCCCTATATCTAAAGTTAAAACTTCACCATTTTTCAAAACCCGATCACTTGGTGAGGTATGGACTATTTGCTCGTTGATCGGTGAGCAAATCGTCCATAAATAACCGGAAACAGTTTTAAAAGACGACTCTCCTCCTTGTTTTTTTATTAACTCTTCAGCTTTACTATCAATCTCTTTAGTGGTAATACCTTCTTTAATTAAAGGCAGTAATTCTTTAACAACCGCTTTTAATCTTTTTCCTCCTTCTGTCATGATCTTGATTTCTTGATCGGATTTCAAATTCACCATTTATGAATAATAAATTGTTCGATATGTTAACTCTAATTTGTCATAAAAATCTTTTAAAGAATAGTTATTCTTAATTAAATAGTCAGCAAAAGCAATTGTTGGACCCATATTAACCCCGACTATCTCGTTAATATCTCTTTCTTCGCCATAAAGCTCAGATCTGTTATTTCTTTTTGAAATTCTTTTATAGCGAATATTCTTATCAGTATAAAGACAAACTATTACCAAATTAGTTTCTGGAAATTCTTTTTTTAAATACAAATACTCTTCCCACGAACGTACTCCTTCAATAACTATAATCGAATTATTTTTTAAAGCTTGTTTGATCTCTTCAGCGTTTAAAACCGCCAACGCTTCTTTACCATATTTTTGTCTTATTTCTTCCCTGACTTTTTTGTGCGTTGCTTCATTATGAGGTAAATCTTTTTGATTAATGTAATCGTTAATAGTTTTGCCAAAAGAAATCACCGGTAAGTTTTTTTTCTTAAAGAAAGCAGCCGCATCTGTTTTACCGGATCCAGGTAAACCAACAATGGCAATAATGGTTTTTTGTTTTTTCTGCCAACTAGTAATATGATTTTTAATTAACTGTTTTCCTAATCCTTTTAATATCTGTTCATTAACTTCTTCGATGTCTTTAGTACCATCGATTTCAATTAATTTATTATTTTTGTTGTAATATTCAACCACTGGTTGGGTATATTTATAAAATAAAGTGATTCTTTTCTTTAAAGCCGGCAATGTTTCATCATTTCTGGCATTATCCCCTCGGTAAAATAATCTCCAGATCGCTTCTTTTTGAGAAATATCAAGATAGATTACTTTATCAACATTATTTTTAAATTCTTTTACTTGCTCTAGTGTTCTTGGAAATCCGTCTAGTATATAACCTTTTTTATATTCTGGACGAGATAAGTAAGAATTAACGATTTCAATAGTTTTTTCGTCTGGAACAAGAAGGCCAGCGTTAAGGATTTCTTTAATATATCTCCCCAATTGCGTCTTTTCTTTGGCAATTTCTCTAAAAATATGGCCGGTTGATAAATAAGGAATCTTTAATTGCTTGGATAATAAATTACCCTGAGTTGATTTACCCGACCCCTGAATCCCGATTAGCACTAGCTTCATATAATTTTTTAATCCAACTTCTTAGTTTCTTTATGCGATGTATGTTTTCGACAGCGCTGACAAAACTTTTTTAGTTTTAAACTACCAGTGGTATTAACTTTGTTTTTATCAACCACATAATTAACAGCATGACACACTTCGCAGATTAAACCAACATTAATTCTTGAGCCTTTTTTAGCCATAAGAAAATATAAAATTTATAAAAATTATAATTATTATAATTCTTATTTCACAAACCTATCATAATTACGCATCACCAATTGAGCTTCGACCTTCTTGAAAGTTTCCAAGATGACGGAAACAACGATTAAAATGCCGGTGCCGCCAATCACTAAATTGGTTAGTCCGGTGATCTTTGAAACTAAAACCGGCATTACGGCAATAACACCTAAAAAGATAGCTCCAGCGGTCGTAATTCGATAAAGGATTTTTTCTAAGTATTCTTTGGTGGCTATACCGGGACGAATTCCGGGAATAAATCCACCTTGTTTCTGAATCTCTTCGGAAATTTTTTTCGGATTAAAAACAATGATCGTGTAAAAATAAGTAAAACCGATAACAAGAAAAAAGTAGAAAAAATTATAGAAAAAACCGGTCGGGGAAAAAAAGGTCGAAAGAAAATTTCCAATACCGGCCAGAGCTGGATTTTTTACATATCTTAAAAAATTTCCAATTAATTGAGGAAAAAGAACAAAAGAAACGGCAAAAATAATTGGAATGACACCAGCCTGATTAAGTTTTAAAGGAAGAAAGTTGGTTGCCCCTTGGTACATACGATTACCTTTAATTCTTTTGGCATATAAAACCGGAATTTTTCTCTTCGCTTCATTGATGAAAACAATTGAGGAAATAACAAACAGTGATAAAACAATAAAGATGATTACATTAAAAACAATTTCTTGATTGAATACGACGGCGGTTTGACCCAAAAGTACCGGTAATCGACCGACGATTCCTACAAAGATCAAAAGAGATATCCCATTACCCAAACCAAATTCGGAAATTAACTCACCAAACCAAACTAAAATAAATGTTCCTGCTATCATGGTTAAGACAAAAGAAAAGAATTCAAGCGGAGTTAAAACTCCAATCACTTTTTGATTTTTAAGAAGCATAAAAATTCCAATCGCCTGAACAATAGTTAGAGGCATTGTCAACATTCGGGTGTACTGATTGATTTTTGCCCGTCCATATTCACCTTCTTTGGATAAACTTTCCAAATAAGGAATCATCATTGTCAACATTTGTAAAACGATTGAAGCATTAATATAAGGATTAAGACCTAAGGCCATGACGGAAAAATTTATTAAAGTGCCGCCGGAAAACATATCTAGTAAAGAAAGAAACTGATTTTGAGAGAATAAGGCTCGCAATTTTACTAAATTAATCACTGGCACTGGTAAAAAAGCAAAGATTCGAAAAGCTAAAAAAATAAATAAAGTAAACAAAACCTTTTTTTTTAATTCAGGATCTTTGAGAAGAACGTTGATTTTTTCAATTATTTTTTTAATCATTTTTTTGATTCGACCTGACCGCCTATTTTTTCGACGGCTTCTTTAACTTTTTTAGAAACAGGTAATCTGATAACTAGTTTTTTCTTTAACTGACCGTTAGCTAAGATCTTTATCGGTAAATTTTCTTTTCCATTGGTTATAATTTTCTCTTTGATTAAAGTCACTCTATCAACCACCATATTATCAGATAATATATTTAGTTTTTCCAAATCAATAACAAAAGATTTCTCATTTTTAGAATTGTTTTTTCCTTTTCCTCTTAAAAGTGGAAACTTTTTTACGATTCTTCCTTGTCCACCTTCAAAATGAAGAGGAATACTTTCCCGAGCTTTTTGATGCCTGGTTGTTCCCCGGCCTGACTTAGATCCTTTTCCACTTCCTAAACCGCGGCCAAGACGCTTCTTCTTTTGAGAAGTTATTTTTGGCAAATTAGATAAAAAATTATTCATAGTTTGATAAATAACTCACTATAATTTACTACGTAACATTCCTAAAGCTTTCATTATTGCATAAGTATTAACGATTTGATTTCTGGAACCGATAATTTTTCCTGAAGCATTTTCAATACCGGCTAAATCCAGAATCACTCGGGTGACACTGCCGACTTTTAATCCAGTTCCTTCTGGTGCCGGTTTTAATAATATCCTAGCAGCTTTAAACTTAACTCTCACCTCATGAGGAATGGTTTTATTTCTGATTGGAACATTAATCATGTGTTTTTTTGCGTAACTAATCGCTTTTTGAATCGCGGGCGGCACCTCTAGTGACCGACCCAAACCAATACCAACTTTACCTTTTTTATCACCAACGACGACTAAGGCGGAAAAAGTTACATAATTACCACCGGTAGTCTTTTTAGAAACCCTTTTTATCTTAACAACTTTCTCCTGGTATTGCTTATCTTCTCGTTTATATTGATCTATCATTATTAGTAATTAAATTATTAATCCACCCTCTCTTAAACCTTCTGCTAAGGCTTTAACTCTTCCGTTATAAGCATAACTGCCTCGATCAAATACTCCGGCTTTTATTTTATTTTCTATTAATATTTTTGCTAATCTGATACCGATTTTTTTCGAGTCCTCTCCTTTTTTGCCTTTTTTATAATCAGTTTCTTTTTTAAGGTCAAAATTAGAAAAATAGAATAAAGTTTTTCTTTCAACATCATCAATCGCCTGAGCATAGATATAACAATTAGAACGAAAAATCGATATTCTTGGTCTTTCTTTTGTCCCTTTGATATTAGAGCTAATTCTTCTTTTTCTTCTTAATTTTCGATCAAAATTTATATTAGTCATATAATTTTTTTAGGCCGGTGCACCTGCGGCTTTGGCTTTTTTACCCGGTTTAATTCTTAATTTTTCCCCTAAATATCTAATCCCTTTTCCTTTATAGACATCAGGTTTCTTAATTATTTTTATTTGGTAAGCTACTTGACCAACTAATTGTTTATCAATACCGGCAACAGTTATTTTATTGTTTCCTTCGACTTGATATTCTATTCCTGGTTGTTTTTTAAAAACCACCGGATGCGAATAACCGACTTTAAATACTAAGTCTTCACCTTGCAACTTTACCGAATAACCGGTACCGACTACCTCTAATTTTTTCTCCCAGACTTTTTCCACTCCAGAAACCGCATTGCTGATTAACTGTCGATATAAACCATGGATTGATCTAATTTTTTTTTCATTATTTTTTCTTTTAAAAACTAAGCTGTTTTCTTCCCTAATTAGAGTCAACTCTTTTGGAACAACAAAAGACATCTCACCTTGAGGACCCTTAACAGTTACTTTATTGTCTTCAATTTTAAGATTTACTGCTGTTGATACAATTACTGGTTTTTCGCCGATTTTAGACATAGTTCGACTTTGCTCACTACCAAAAACTAAATAATAATTCTCCTCCTAATTTCGCTTTTTTTGCTTCTTTATCAGTCATAATCCCTTTAGAAGTGGAAAGAATTGAGTAACCAAATCCACTCAAAACTGGTTTCAAATTCTTATAAGAAATATAAAGCCTCATCCCTGGTTTTGAATAAATTTTCACATCGCTAATGGCGGGCTTATCCTCTTCATAAGCTAAATCAATCGTCATGCTTTTTTTAATTTCTCCTTTGACTTCATAACCTTTAATAAATTTTAAACTAACCAATTTCTTCAAAACGGCTTCTTTATATTTCGAACAAGGTGACTCAATAGTCTCTTTTTTCGCCATATATCCGTTTTTTATTCTGATGATTAGATCAATAATTGAATTTTCCATATATTTTATGTTGCCTCGACAACTTTCTTGGTAACTTTACCATGACTTCTAAAAGTTCGGGTTAGTGAAAATTCGCCTAAACGATGACCAACCATGGCTTCGGTTACAGAAACTTCTATAAACTTTCTCCCATTATGAACTCCAAACTTATGACCAACAAAATCTGGAGGAATCTGACAAGCGCGCGACCAAGTTTTGATGGCGGTATTATCATTGGTCTCTTTTTGTTTTAAGACTTTTTTTAATAATCTTTCATCAATATATGGTCCTTTTTTTCTTGATCTACTCATAGTGAAATTTTTTTAACTCCGGGAATATCCCCCTGTAAAGCTTTTTCTCTGAAACAAATCCGACACAAACCAAATCGACGCATATAAGCTCGTGCTCGTCCACAGATGGAACAACGATTACGAAAACGAACTTTATATTTCTGTTTTTTTAAAAACTTAACTACATCTGATGTTTTAGCCATATAACCCAAATTCTAAATTCTAAATTCGAAGCTCCAAACTATTTGGAACTTGAAATTTATGATTTAGGATTTTTTAAACGGGATTCCTAACATTTCAAATAATTTTTTTCCTTTTTCTTTGCTTCTGGCATTAGTGACTATGGTCACTTGCAAACCTCTTATTTTATCAATTTTGTCAAAATCTATCTCGGGAAAAATTGTTTGTTCAGGAAAACCAATATTAAGGTTGCCATTCTGATCAATGCTTTTTTCGGAAACACCGCGAAAATCCTTTAATCGAGGAATCACTATTCTAATTAATTTTTCCAAAAAATGATACATTCTTTTTCCTCGTAGGGTTACTTTAACTCCAATCGGTAATCCTTTCCTAATCTTAAAGGCGGAAACCGAAATTCTTGCCTTGGTAATCATCGATTTTTGTCCGGTAATCGCCGTTAATTGTTCTTGAATTTTTTCAATAACATTTTTATTAACCACTGCTTCGCCGGCCCCGACATTAATGGCAATTTTAATTACTTTAGGCACAGCCATAACGTTTTTAAGGTTTAAATCCTTTTTAAGTTTTTCTACAACTTCCTGATTGTAAAAATCTTTGAATGTCATATTTGTTAATTTAAATCTTGCTATCACATTTCTTACATATCCTATATTTTTTGTTTTTTTCAATTTTAATACCGACTCTTGTTACTTTACCGCATTTTGAACAAACTAGAGCTAACTTTGAAACATCGATTGCTCTTGGCAAATCAACAATTCCACCTTGAGGCATTTTTTCATTTTTCTTTACATGTTTTTTATAAAGATTCATTCCAGTAATAATAACTTTATTGGCGTTTTTATAGACTTTTTCCACCACACCATCTCTACCTTTATCTTTACCAGCCGTAATTTTTACTTTATCTCCCTTCTTCAGTTTCATATAATGGTTATAATTATTATAATTTTTATAATATTTATTAATAAATTTCTTCTGCCAAACTGGCAATCTTGGCAAAACCGTTTTCCTTGACTTCTTTACCTATCGGGCCAAAGATTCTTGTTCCTTTAGGATCTTTCACTTCTTTACTGGCCAATATCACACAGGCATTCTCGTCAAATCTAATATAGCTACCGTCTTTTCTTCTGACTTCTTTTCTTGTCCTGACAATAACAGCTGGCAAAATTTCACCTTTTTTTACTTGAGAAAAAGGTAAAGCTTCTTTAACGGTAATATTGATCATTTCACCTAAATAAGCGTATTTTCGATTGCCTTTTTTAGACATACCAATCATCGAGACTTTCTTAGCTCCCGTATTATCAGCTACATTTAAAATTGTTCGTAATTGCAACATAAGTTATATAATCTTTATAATTTTTATAAAAGTTATAACTGTTAGAACTTCTCTATTACCATAAAATGTTTATCTTTTGATATTGGTTTTGTTTCTTCAATCTTAACCATATCTCCTAATTTCAAATCTAATTTTTCATTATGCGCTTTATATTTTTTATGTCGAATAATAACTTTGTGGTAGACTGGATGTCTAAACTTCCTCTCCACTTTAACCACGACGGTTTTTGTCATTTTTGTAGAAACTACTTTACCAATTAAAGTCTTTTTCATAAATTTATTTCTCTAAATTTTCAATTTCTTTTTTTTCTGCTAACACTGTTAATAAAACTGCTAACTGTTTTCTTTTTTTCATTAAAAGATTAGTATCTTTAGGAGGATTACTCTTAAAAGATAATTGTAATTTTGCTATTTCTTCTCTTAATGAACTATTTTCTTTTTCTAGTTCTTTGATTGTTTTTTCTCGATATGTTTTAGTATTTTTTTTCATATTTCTCGACTAACAACTTTTGTTTTTACCGATAATTTCGAAGCTACGGTATTCAAAACTTTAATTGATTCTTCCTTTGACAATCCATTAATCTCAAACAATATTTTTCCCGGGGTTACACTGGCAACAAAATATGCGACGTCTCCTTTACCTGACCCCATCGTTACTTCCGGCGGTTTTTTCGTAAATGGTTTATCTGGAAATATTCTAATCCAATATTTACCGCTTTTTCTCGTTCCCCGGGCAAGAATAACTCGAGCCGACTCAATCTCTCTGTCTTTTATCCAGGCGCTTTTCATTGCTTTTAAACCAAAAGAGCCAAAATTAAGCTTATCACCTTTAACGGCAATTTTCCTAAAGCTACCTCTAAATTGTTTTCGATATTTTTGTCTTTTCGGCGCTAGCATAAGTTAATATAATAGTTATAATCGTTATAATTTTTATAATTATTATTTGCAAATCCAAGTTTTCACCCCTACATACCCCGACCTGGTTAGGGCCGGATAGCGAGCAAAGTCCACTTCTTCTCTAATCGTTGATGTGGGAATCGTTCCTAGAAAATATTTTTCTCTTCTTGATATTTCGGCTCCACCGACTCTCCCACCTAACTGTATTTTAACTCCTTTAGCACCAGCCTCCATCACTTTATTCATGGCATTATGAACGGTAGAACGATGGGGAAAATTCCTTACCAATTTTTCTGCTACTAGTTGGGAAACATAATAAGCATTTAAAAATGGTTTCTTGACCGGTTCTATCTTAATATCAATCTTTAATTCTTTAATTTTTTCCCCTTTTTTCAGATTGTCAATAACAAATTGTTTTATTTCTTCCAGCCCTTTTCCACCCCGACCAATAATCATTCCTACCTTAACCGCATAGATAATCAAAGTAATTCTGTTAATCGCTCTTTCAATATCAATTTGGGTCACCGAAGAAAAAGCCAGTTTATTCATTAAAGCTTTTCTTATTTTCAAATCCGATATTAATGAATCCTTGAAAGATCTTTTATTAGAAAAAAACCAGCGGGAATTCCAATTGTAAACTATTCCAAGACGCAAACCTCTTGGATGAACCTTTTGTCCCATTTACTTTTTTTCCTTTTCAATTTTTAACTTAGTTTTTGATTTTTGATCTTTGATTTTTAATATTTTTTTATCATCTAATTTCTTTTGTTCGACCTTTACTACCGGTTTGACTGCCTGTTTAGCTTCCAAGATAATTTTAATGTGGCTCATTCTTCTATTGATTGGTTTTGCATTTCCACGTGAACCCGGTCGAAAACGTTTTAGTTTTTGACCTTGTTCGACGGTTAAAAGTTTAAAGTTTAACAGATTATCGTCTACTTTCAA
The DNA here is from genome assembly GCA_964546915.1 of uncultured Gammaproteobacteria bacterium. Lineage (GTDB taxonomy): Bacteria > Patescibacteriota > Microgenomatia > UBA1406 > GWC2-37-13 > GWC2-37-13. The sequence continues at coordinate 14,698 of CAZJKY010000004.1, forward strand.
TAACTCTCGAGCGTTATTAATGGCTGACTTAATGGCTTTATATAAAATACCGGCCGCGTCCGTTCTTTCATAATAAAGATAATCTAAACTATCAATTGGTTTCCTTTTTTTTATTGCCGGCAAATAAAAACGAACTTTTTTCGGCGATACTGGTAAATTGATAAAATAGGCTTTTGATTCCATAATGATTATTTACGTCTTTTTATTCTTAATAACTTACTCCATTTATTTTTATTTCTCGTTCTTTTGCCTCGGGCTGGTTTACCCCAAGGAGTTTTCGGGTGCATTCCTTCACCAGACTTACCTTCTCCACCGCCATGAGGATGACTGCGCGGATTTTGAGCCGTGCCTCGAACAGTCGGTCTAATTCCCATTAGTCTTTTTCTTCCAGCGCTACCTATAATTTCATCCTTAAACTTTATATTTCCTAATTGCCCAACCGTTGCCCAACAATCGTTGAAAAAACGTCTCACCTCGCCTGAAGGTAATTTCAATTGAGTATATTTTTCTTCTTTAGCAATCACTGAGGCGGCGGCTCCTGCGCTCTTTATCATCTGACCGCCTTTACCAATATAAAGTTCAACATTATGAACCAATGTTCCGATGGGAATATTTTTTAAAGGTAAAGCGTTACCGGTTTTGATATCAGCTTTTTCACTGGCAATGATTTTATCGCCAACTTTAAGATTATGCGGATAAAGAATATATCTTAACTCATTATCTTTATACTTGACTAAAGCAATAAAAGAATTTCTATTGGGATCTCTTTCAATTCTGATTACTTCCGCTTCCATATCACGTTTATCTCTTTTAAAATCAATAATTCGATAAAATCTTTTTTGCCTTCCACCTTGATGACGGACTGAAATCGTACCAGTATTATCCCGGCCAGAGTGTTTTTTTAAAATTATGATTAACCTTTTCACTGGTTTGACTTTTTTTGATAATGTTCTTTTATCCATATTTATTTTTGCGGAAAGAGGTCAATTTTTCCCTCAATTAATTTAACAAAGGCAATTTTTCTATCAGCCATTTTTTTAATCTGCATCTTTTTCCCTGTTTTTTTTTCCTTACCTTTTCTTATCATAATCTTTACTTCGCCGGTCTTAACTCTATATAGTTTTTCCAAAGCTTGTTTTATCTGAAATTTATTGGCTTTCTTATCAACCTCAAACATATAAACTTGACTTTGAACTAAATTAGTGGCTTTTTCTGTCAGTATCGGTTTGATTAATACTTCATTTATTAACATGTTTAGGTTTGCTTTTAAAAACTTCTAAAGCTTTTTCAATAAAAACTAGGTTGTTACTTTTTAACACTAAATAAGGATTTAAAGACCTGGCATCAACAAAAGATACACCGGGAATATTTCTCATCGCTAAAATTAAATTGTTTTTTTCCATCTTAGGTAAAACTATTAAATTATTTTTATCTAATAATTTTAAATGCTCAAGAAAATTAACAAAAATTTTTGTCTTTGGTTTAATCGTCAAAGCTTTATCATATAAGCCAAATATTTTTTTTTCTTTTAGTTTTTCTGATAAAGCTCCAAATAAGGCTATCTTTTTTTCTTTTTTATTAAACTTTAAGTTATAATCTTTTTGTTTTGGACCATGAGCAACGCCGCCACCAACAAAAATTGGGGCTTTAATGGCGCCGTGCCTGGCTTTTCCGGTTCCTTTTTGTCGATAAATCTTTCTGGTTGAACCAATTACTTCACCACGAGTTTTTACCGAAACATTGCCTTGTCTTTGATTAACCAAATAAACTCTTACCGCTTGGGCTAATAATTTTGGATTAGCGGAAACGGAAAAAATTTCTTTTGGCAGTTCAACGGTTTTTTCTTCTTTGCCATCGATACTATAAATGGTTAATATCAAGCTAGATTTTTTAATAACAGGTTTGTTAGAACCAATACTTTTTTCCGTTTTTTTCTCAACTTTCTTTATTGCTGCCATATTAAGTAAATTTAAAATGATTTAATTTATTTTTGATATTTTATTTGTCGTTTTGATATTTGATTTTTAATCTTTGATTTTATACCGATCTAACTTCCAATAATCCCCCCTTTGCTCCGGGGACTAAACCTTTTATTACTAATCCGTTTTCTTTTACTTCAACCACCTCAAGATTTTTAATTGTCTTTCTTTTTCCACCCATTCGGCCGGCCATTCTTTTTCCTTTAAAGACTCTTCCCGGAGTAGTTGTCATACCAATTGACCCTGGAGCTCTTTCTCCATGGGACTGTCCATGAGTATGCGGACCTCCTTTAAAATGATGACGCTTGACTACTCCTTGAAAGCCTTTTCCTTTTGATACTCCGGATACGGTAATTAAGTCACCATTTTTTATAAAAATATTAGGGTTAATTACATCTCCGGAAAAAATCTTTGCTTCACCAATTTGAATACCTTTTCTTTTTCCATCTTCAATTAATTTGACTTGATCGTTATATTTTTCTAGCCTAAACTCTCTTAAAAAACGAAGCGGGGTCTTTATCCCCGCCTTTTCTAGTTCCCCTTTAACTGGTTTTTTAATATTTTTTGTTGGCCCAAACCCAAACACACCCAACACA
>CAZJKY010000005.1:0-3156 GCA_964546915.1 uncultured Gammaproteobacteria bacterium
CACTTCCCTATGCCCCGACAGACGCTTGGAGGCCAAAAGTCATATTCAAACAGGCGGTCCGTTCACTGGTCGGCACGCTTCGGAATATTGGTTCTTTGACTATTTGGATTGCAGTGTATTCTGTATTATTGGTACCAATTTTTCTTATTATTCTTTTTATCCGAAGGCGAACACAGATAAAAAAACTCTGACTGAAAATATGATAAAAACCTATGTATTACTTTTATATTCTCCGCTGTTCAGATAACTCCCTTTACTGCGGACAAACAAATGATCTGCAAAGACGCGTTCAAGAACATAATTCCGATAAATTTAAATCGGCAAAATATACAAAAGGTCGAAGACCGGTAAAATTGGTTTATTTTGAGAAATATAAAACAATCAATGAAATTTTAAAAAGAGAGTTTGAAATTAAAAAAATGACGAAAAATAAAAAAGAGTTATTAATTTCCGCCGTTTATACCTCTTGAAATTGGATTTAGTTGAATATTTTGAGCGGTTACTGATCCGTCGGTATTTTCTGACCCAAAAACCGAGACTTTTTCTCCAACTTTTAGCTCAGATTTATTGACGGTCTGAGCCTCATTGATTACTGTCTTATCATTGATTAAAACAATTTTGCTACTATCGTCCTGTAATTTAACGGTGATTGATTTGTCATCAGCGGAAATTATTTCACCGGCAACTGGTCTAAACCCTACCCGATTGCCTGTCCCAACCCCAGTTCTTCCGTTTCTTAAACCTCCTTGACCACCGGCAAACTGTCCGGCAAAAGAAGTTGTTTTACTTTGTTGATATTTCATTCCGGCAAAAAATCCGACTGCTCCGAAAACTAAAATCAACAACACCATTGTTAGCAAATTATTTTTCATCTACTATCACCCCTTTCAGATACTTATCAAAAAAGTTAACTGATCTTTGCATGGCTATTTCAAAATTAGGGCTTGAAATGTTGTGGTCGGCGCCCACGTATGTGTAATACTCAACGGCTTTTCCTTCTTTTTCAAGGTTATTTTTAAGACTTTCGGAAAATTCCCAAGGAACTGACTCATCAGCAAGACCGTGATGAAGTTGGACTGAACTTGAAATATCGTTTAAGTAAAATCGTGGGTCAATGGAATGCCAAAAAGAGGGATTATCCTTTGGAGTCCCGTATGTCTTTTGTAAATTCTCCCTAATAGAAGATAGGTGGCGTGAAGCTTGACTGTCAGGCGGTCTCCTAGGACTTGTTCTTCTCCATTTTGTAAGCAATTCATCATATGTACCAACAACCCCTGCCCATAAGACTGCTGCTTTAATATCTTTTGAAACAACTATTGCTCGAAGGGTGATATTGCCACCTAACGAGTGTCCCCACATACCAATTCTTTGGGGGTCTGCATCTTTATATCTTCTAAGGGTTGAGACAGCATTTAATACATCAATGGTATAGGCTGGGGAGTAGTAAGCGCCAAGGGGTTGTCCCTCTGAATTCCCATGACCGCGATAGTCAGGTTTGAAGACTATATAACTGTTTCTAGCAAACCCAGCTACGTAAACCACATATCTTTCTGTTGTCTGATACTGGTCAGGCGAAATATAGCCATGATTAAAAATAATCACCGGCCAGCCTGTTTTTGGTTTTTCTCCTATGGGAACTGTAAGAAGTCCGTAAATTTTTAAGCCTTCTGATTTATAAGAAGCAATATACTGATGGTAATTCGCTCCGTCAGGAAGCCCTTGTTCAACTACCAAATCACTCCCATGATAGCTTTGTTTTCTCATATATTCTATGGAAAGGGGGTGTTGAACATTGGTCAACCCACCTTCGTTTTGGCTCGTTGATTTATCGTTTAAACGGGAAATAGATTCTTTGAAAGAATTATTGTTTAGTTTAATAAACAACGCGCATAGTGTTACCACTGACGCAATTGATATTAAAATGAATTTTTTATTCATATCTTAGAGCTTCAATCGGTTGCAAATTGGCCGCCTTGCGAGCCGGATATAATCCAAAAATAATTCCGATTAAACTGGAAACTCCGATTGCCAATAATATTGATGATAAAGAAATTACAGATGCAAAATTCATAATTTTCGATATTAACAATGATGCAATAATCCCAAACATCATTCCAAAAATTCCGCCAATAAAAGTCAATAAAATTGATTCGATTAAAAACTGAGTAATAATTGTTTTCTTTTTGGCACCCAACGCTTTTCGAAGTCCAATTTCCCGGGTCCTCTCTGTCACTGTCACTAACATAATATTCATAATTCCAATCCCACCGACTAATAATGAAATAGCAGCAATGCCTCCCAGCAAAGCGGTAAGTGTTCCTGTAACTTGGGATACTGTATTTAGAAGATCACTTTGGGACATAATTGTAAAATCAGCTTCGGCCGGACTGTTTAATTTATGCTGACTTAATAATAAATAACCTATTTCATCCTGTGCCTGAACCATCACATTTTCACTCTTTGCCTCAACCGCAATACTGGTTAAGTTATCTCTTCCAAATATTTGTTTTTGCGCGGTAGTCAGCGGAACATAGATTATATCATCAGGATTATTAAAACCAGTGCCGCCTTTTGAAACAGTCACTCCAACTACTCTTAATGTCTGATTACCGACCTTGATTGTTTTGCCCATAGGATTAATATCTCCAAATAGATCTGTGGCTGTTGTTGGTCCAAGGACCGCCACTTTATTCATTGAACTGACGTCCCGATCACTGATAAAAAGACCTTTATCCATAGTGACTTTTCTAATTTCAGCATAAGTCGGATAAATGCCGAGCACAGAAACATTAGTGTTATTTCGGCCAGCCACTACTTGAGATCGGCTGGAAAATTCTGGAGAAACTTTGTTAATTAAAGTTTGACTTAACTTCTTTTCAATTGCATTAGCATCGGCTAACGTAAGACTGGTATTTCCGCCCTGCGCCCCCATCACTCCTCTATCATTTTGCCTTGACGGACTGACAGTAAGAAGGTTGCTACCAAGAGATTGAATTTGATTTTCAATTGATTGTTGACTGCCTTGACCCAAAGAAATAAGGGTGATGACGCTGCCAATACCAATAACTATCCCTAAGATAGCCAAACCCGTTCTCATTTTATTGAGAGTCAAGATCTGAAAGCCTTCGATGATGGTTTCAAGTAAATCCTGCATAA
>CAZJKY010000005.1:3256-16933 GCA_964546915.1 uncultured Gammaproteobacteria bacterium
ATTGGCAATATCAGCTTCGTGAGTAATCATGATTATCGTGTGGCCTTGATTATTTAATTTCTCAAATATTTTCATAATCTCATTGGCCTGAACACTGGCAATATTTCCGGTTGGTTCATCAGCAAGTAATATTGCCGGGTTCATCACAAGAGAGCGGGCAATAGCTACCCGTTGCTGTTGACCTCCGGAAAGTTGATTGGACGTATGATTCATCCTGTCAGCCAGTCCAACCATCTTTAAATATTTTTCAGCAATTTTCTGTCTTTTTTCCTTTTCTGTTCCTGCATAACTCATTGGCAACATAACATTTTGCATGGCCGTCGTTCTTGGAAGTAGATTATACGATTGAAAAATAAAACCGATCTTTCTGTTTCTTATGTCAGCCAGTTGGTCTTCATCTAAATTTAATATGCTTTCCCCATCCAAAACGTAGTTACCTTTTGTGGGAAGATCAAGGGCTCCCAAAATATGCATCAGTGTTGATTTTCCCGATCCCGATGGCCCCATAATTGCCACAAATTCCCCTTTTTTTATTTCAAAAGAAACATTGTTTAATGCAACTGTTTCAACTTCTCCTATTTTATAGATTTTTGAAAGCTTTAATACTTTAATCATATTATCTTCCTTGAATTCTGACATTACCTCCCGCCCCACCTGCTCCTCCTCGACCGCCAAAGCCTCCGAAGATGGACTGAGTTTGTTGTGTAGTAGTACTTGTTGTTTGAGAAGTTGATATTATAACTGCGTCTCCTTCATTAAGTCCTGATGTGATTTCCGTTTGACTATCAGAAGCTAAACCAATTTCAACATTTTGATTAACCGGTTTTCCATTTTTTAAAATCTGGACATAATTATTACCGCTATCATCACTCTTTACTGCTGATGAAGGTATAAGTAAAACATCGTCTTTAGTGTTTGTAATGATATTTGCCGTCACTCCCATATTAGGTAAAATCGCATTAGATTTTGTGTCAAGAAGAATTACGGTTGGATAGTTAGTGACTCCTGATGAGACTGAACCAACCATATCAATAGAAATAACTTTTCCTGTAAAGGTTTTGTCAGAAAATGCGTCAAAGGTAATGGTAGCTTTATCTCCAATTTTAATTTTTGGAACATCAATTTCAGTCAAATTAATCGATAAAGTGGGTAGTGTGTCAGTTTTGATATTGGCAATTTTATTTGTTGTGGCAGAAGTATTACTACTGGACTGAGAATTGATAACCGAACCAATCTGCAATGATAATCCTGAGACTGTCCCTGAAATTGGAGCGTAAATAATTGGTGATGCTTGTTGATATGAATACCAAGCTGTGTTAAGAGATAGTTGAGCTTGTTCAATCACTTTTTGTTGACTCTTATACTTTGCCTCAGCTGATAACCAATTGTTTTCAGAAATTCTATACGCTGTTTGGGATTCCCTTTCCGGAGTATTTGGAGTACCGTCGCTATTTTGATAATGAGAGCTTGTTGATAAATCAAAATGGCTTTGCCATTTTGTAAACAAATCCGCTTGAACTGAGTAAAGACTATCTTTAGCTGTTTGGAGTGAATTTTTGGCTGATTGATAGGAGGCCCAGGCCTGGGAAGATTTTTGTTGGCCTTCAAGATCAAGTTCAAGTTCAGCAATTTTATCACCTGTCTTGACAATATTTCCGTCTTTAACGAAGATTGTTTTTACAACACCGGTTGCTTCAGTTGTGACATTACTGCTATTAGTTGGTGCGACCGATCCTGAACCAGAAACTGAAACAATTAAATTTCCTTTTGCAACTTTTTCTGTCTGATATGTAACTTTGCTATTTTTATTTAAAAATAATTTTGAAAAAGAAAAATATCCAACTGCTAAAATTATGACAATTAAAATAATTTTTTTAAATAAACTAAGTTTAATAATAAAATCTTTAATTTTTTCATAAAAGTTTATGTTAAATGATAATTCTGAAATTAAGCTGTACTAGGAAAATTAATTGTAAACACCGACCCTTTATTTATTTGACTCGTCACTAATATTTTTCCGTGATGATTTAATACAATTTTTTTTGCGATTGATAGACCTAATCCATAACCGATAATTTTTTCTTTTGATCGAGACTGGTCGGCCCGAAAAAACCGGTCAAAAATAAAAGGTAAGTCTTTTTTTTCTATACCTATTCCTTGATCTTTTATTTTTATTACTATCTGATTATTTGTTTCTTTTGCATAAATTTGAATGGAAGTTTTTTTGCTGCTGTATTTTATGGCGTTATCTAAAATAATGACAAACAAATTTATCAAGTCGTCCTTAATTCCTTTAATGTTTATTTCTTCGACGTTTTTTTTAATAGTAATTTGTTTTTGTTTTGCTAAGGGTGTGACTTTTTTGACCGCTTCATTGATACAAACATTTAGAGAAATATCTTTAATATTGGCTGAGAAAAATGGTTTTTGATATTGTGATAGATCTAATAATGAATCAGAAAGTCTTTGTAAATTATTGACATCTTCTATACTTTCACTCATAGTTTTTTTAGCATTTTCTATTGATAGGTTCTTATCACGGAGGTTAACTTCCAATGAACTTTTCAAAGCAGTTAAAGGTGTTCGCAGTTCATGGGAAGCATCGCTGATAAATCGATTTTGTTCTTCGACCATTTCCTGAATTGGTTTTAAGGTTTTTCCTGCTAAAAAATATCCTAAAGCACCGGAAGATATAAAAATAATTATATTAATAATTCCTAACCCAAATATCACTCTTTGTTGCATTTCAGTTATTAAATCTTCATCAGCAAAAAACGGCCGAGTCGGATTTGATGGAAGCATTCTTTCTATTCTTATTCTTTGCATTCTTGAAAATCGGTGTATCTCATTCATTAAACCTCGATAGATCACCAGACTAAAAGCGATGCTGATAAACATGATAATCAGCAAATACCAAGCCGTCAATTTTAACCGCGCTTCTTTAAACATATTTATTCTATTTTATAACCAAACCCTCGCACCGTAGTAATAAGAGGCTTTTTATTTTTAAATGGTAAGTCGATTTTATTTCTCAAATTCCTAATATAGACTTCGACGGTGTTGAGAAGAATATCGGCGTCATAGTTCCAAACATGACTGATGATCTGGTCTTTAGTGAGAATTCTGGTTTTGTTTCTCAGCAAATATTCGAGCAAGGAAAACTCTTTATTTGATAAAGAAATCAACTTGCCGCTGCGTTTTACCTCGAATAATTTTGAATTGAGAGTCAGGTCGGCAACAATTAGAATTTCATCAAGACTTGTTTTTGGTCTTCGAGTTAAAGCTCGAATCCTTGCTAATAATTCTTCAAAAGAGAAAGGTTTGACTAAATAATCATCAGCTCCACTGTCGAGTCCTTTGACTTTATCCTGAATTTGCCCTTTGGCAGTTAGCATCAAAATTGGCGTATGAATATTTTCTTTGCGGAGCTCTTTACAAACGGTAATTCCATCCATCCCGGAAAGCATCAAATCAAGGATAATTACATCATATTCTTCGGCTGAGGCCAAATCATAACCATTGTTACCGTCGTAGGCGACGTCAACAGCGTATCTTTCCTGTTCTAAACCTTTCTTAATGGAGTTAGCAATTCTATGTTCATCCTCAACTACCAAAATTCTCATGAGGCTAATTATAGCTCTTTAGCTGAAAGTTAGCTGAAAAAAGAACAATCAGCCTCATCCAACCTGCCTGCCGGCAGGCAGGCTGACGCAGTTGTATTTATAAAATTCATTTGACATGGTAAAAATCGTTTCTTATGATATAATTATAAAAGTTAATTCAGGATGGTAGAAAAACTGCTGTTGAAAAACAATTCAGTTTGTAAACTTCTTGATAACATTCAAATAATCAAAAGGAGGTGAAAATATAAATGGATAATAAAAAACTTTACGTAGGTAATTTACCTTGGACAATAACTAATGATTCGTTAAAAGAAATGTTTGCACAATTTGGCGAAGTCACTGAAGCCGTCATCATCACTGATAGAATGTCAGGACGATCAAAAGGTTTTGGTTTCGTCACTTTTGCAACTGAAGAAGCTGCTGCTGCGGCTACTCAACAAATGCAAGAAAAAGAATTCGAAGGTAGAAAAATCGTCGTTAACGTTGCTCGCCCAAGAGAAGAAAGGCGACCAGGCGGAGGCGGTGGTTTTAGAAGCGGTGGAGGTGGTGGTGGATATAGAGATGATAGAAGAAGCTATTAAAATCAAAACACTATCTGTTAGTTTTAAATATTTTATTTATCACGCAGGTAGTGTTTTTTTATGTCTAACTTTCTTGCCGGCGATTGACGACTCTTCTTTGAGTTAAAGAAAGATGTTCTTTTCTAATCCTAATATTTAATGGGGTTACTTCTAACATTTCATCATCATTGATAAAATCCAAAGCCTGTTCAAGTGAAAAAGGTGAAAATGGAATCAAAGGTACGGAAACGCCCTCACCAACTGATCGATTATTACTTAGTTGTTTTTCCTTACAGACATTAACTTCAATATCAATCTCGCGGCTAGAAAGACCAACCACCATACCTTCATAAACCTGGACGCCTGTCCCAATAAAAAGCGTTCCCCTGTTTTGACTTTTAACTAATCCGTAAGTGACAGCCACTCCTGGTTTAACAGATATTAAAACACCGTTTCGTGTTGATTCCATTTTAATGCCTCTTGGTAAATAACCTAAAAAATACGAACTTAAAATTGCCGTCCCCCTGGTTTTTGTCAGTAAAGAATTTCTTACACCTAATAAATTTTGATCGGAAATTTTATAGATTAGTCTGGTTGTATTTCCGGTCGTAATCATATTAATTATTTCTCCTTTTCTCTTACCAAACTCCTCAGTTACCAAACCCATATAATCTTTATCAACATCAATGGTTACTTCTTCAAACGGTTCGTTTATTACACCAGCGATTTTTTTATATATGACCTGTGGTTTGGAAACCTGAAGTTCAAATCCTTCCCGGCGCATCGTCTCAATTAAAATTGCGAGATGTAGTTCTCCTCGACCATAAACTACATAGTTAACTCCTTCTGGATCTGGTTTTATTTTTAATCCTAAATTCGTTTGCTTTTCTTTTTCCAATCTTTCTTTAATCTGACGGAAAGTACAGTACTTTCCCTCTCTTCCGGAGAACGGACTGGTGTTTGGGCCAATCGTGATTTTAATCGTCGGCTCTTCCACTTTAATGGAAGGAAGACTAACGGGACTCAAAGGATCACAAATTGTCTGACCAATATTTAGTTGAGGAATGCCGGCAATGGCAACAATATCGCCGCTCGTCACCTCATCAACTTCTTTTTTTTGCAAACCTTCAAAGGTGTAAAGTTTTTGCGCCCGGTACTGACCAATAATTTTATTTTCCTGAACTAAAACAATCGGCTGATCTTTTTTTAAGAGTCCCTGAGAGACTTTTCCGATGCAAAGCCGACCAACATAGTTGTCATAATCTAAAGTTGAGATTAACATCTGAAAAGGCTTATCTTCATTTAAGGCGCTGTTTTTAATCTCTTTGATCACAGTCTCGAACAAAGGTATTAGATTACCTTTAAGATCTGAAGAATATTTTTCCGGCAGCTGATAAAAGGCTTTTCCATCCCGGCCAACAGCGTAAAGAGTCGTGAAGTGAAGAAAAGATTCATCCGGCACTAACTCTAAAAACAAATTTTCTACTTGATTTAAAATTTCTTGCGGCCTGGCGTCTTTTTTATCAATTTTATTAATAATTAAAATTATCTTTAACTTGGCTTCAATGGCTTTTTTTAAGACAAACTTGGTTTGGGGAAGAGGCCCTTCCGCCGCGTCAACTAATAAGATAGCCCCGCAAGCCATATTAATGACTCGTTCTACCTCACCACCAAAATCCGCATGACCTGGTGTATCAATAATATTGATTTTTGTGTCTTTGTAAAAAACCGCTGTGTTTTTCGCCAATATTGTGATTCCTTTTTCCCGTTCCAGATCATTGGAGTCCATAATTAAAGTCTCGCTCATTTCTTTTTGATTATCCCGAAAAGTATGAGTTTGCTTTAGAATAGCGTCCACTAAAGTGGTTTTGCCGTGATCAACGTGAGAGATGATAACAACATTTCTAATTTCCATAGTACAAAAAAACCACCTCACTAAGGTGGGTTAATGAATTATATTGTATCATATTTGCTATGAGTATTTATTCAATTCATAATAAAATCGAAGCTTTTTTAAATAAAATGCAAAAAATTTCTTTTAATGATCTTCCCATAATTCATTTTCCTACGTGGAACGAACTGAAAGAGAAAGCTAGAGAAATAAAAGTTGAGCCCGGTTGGGCAATTTATTTTGTCAGAGAAAAAGATTATGTTGATCATATTGCGATTGTCCCACGTCAGGATGAATCTTTATTAAATTTATTCGATGCTCTTTTACTGAATGCCGCCCCTCCACCAATGGGACTAGGCATTGGACCGTTGACTGATGGCAAGTCTGATAAATCAGGATTAAGAATTATTACGGCCATTGAATACATTGAGCTTTACAGAAAAGGTGATTATAAAAAAATTTTTTTTGGCCCGCCACCGGTTAAAGATAAAGAGATAATAAAAAAAGCCGGTCAGATTGCCAAAGAAATAAGCGATTTCGGAACTATTGACAATCAATCGGTTGTTTATTCTTTTTCCATGATCCCTCTTATCAAAAAATTTTACGCTGCATATTTTGATCCAATAAAATTAAAAACAAAAGTGGCTTTAATTTCGCGACTAAAAAAAGCCGTTAAAGCTATTTACTGTGGTAGTCTGGTGGCACAAATTTGGAAAAAAGCCGGAATTTTAGATTTCCCTGAAGTTAAGTTCTTAAAAATTCGGGGGCACTCAAGTTTTTCTCTTTTTAAATGGTCAAGATTAAACAATTCAATTTTGGGTGGCTTGAGTTGGGACAATGACCGGTAAAGAAAAGTCTTTTACCTGCGTTACTTCATTAATTTTATTTAAAGTTTTATCCCAAACTCCTTTGACTCTGACTCGATCACCTGATTTAAGATCCGCATAAGTCATCGCTTCTTCGTTTCTTTTAACAAACTTAGCACTACCAAAATAAACTGTTTGTATACCCAATTTTAATGTCTGTATTGTAAATGAATCAGTTCCTTTGGTTAAAACTGTCCCGAAAAATGCTCCCCGTCTTTTTTGAATGGAAAGATTGCGAACGACTTTAGCCTCAATGACTGTTTTTGTTTCATCGGTAAATTTGCCAATTACCATCACTTCATCGCCAACCGAATATTCGCTGAGAGAACTTTTTCCTCCGAATTTTCTTAATATTTTGGTTTTATCTGTAATATTTACCTGAAAAGTTCCATCTTCTCCGCTCAAAGAAAAATTATTAGATCCGATTACAGTAATCTTTCCTTTTACCCTAGCTTCAAATCGAAGGTTTTTTTTCAAAAAATTCTTAACTTTGTCTAACAATCCTTTATTTTCAATTTTTTCTTTTACTTCTTTTCTTATCTCTTTTCTGAATTCACCGGGAGTAATGCTAATTCTATTTTCTCCTCTCAAAGGAGACAAAGCAAAGGTCGAAGGAACAACTGTTAAAACAATGGTAAGAATAACTAAATTCAATGATGTTTTTTTCATATTTTATATATTCTGAACTTTTAACTGTTTCTATCTATATATATGCTGCATCTCCATAAAAAGTTGCATCTATTGCGTTGATTCTAAATTAACAACTATGTCCTTTTCGGCACTATTTCCTAAATCATCAGAAACAACCACTAAAATATAATTTTCTCCTTCTTCTAATATTACGGTTGTTGAAAAATTTCCTTTTGAATCTGCTTTAAATTCCTGGTCATTGACAAAAACAAAGCCATTAGGAATAGTTTTTCCTGTTATAGTAATGGCTTGATTGGCTACGGTAATGTTGTTTTTTGGTTCATCAACTTGTAGAAAAATTTCTTTTAAATCATTGATAGTTTTTTGTTGCAAACTAGTCGGCTGGACCGTGACTCCATTTGATTTGTTATTTTGTTCTTTTTGTAAATTAAATATTTTATTAATGACTGGATTTCTTTTCTGATAATAAGAATAAATAAAAATCAGAAACATGATTATTAAAAAAGCCAAGAGAAATTTTTTAACCATAGTTATTTAAGCCAAAACCTATAAAGAGAAACTAATTTATTTTTAATTTTACTAGAATTCTTAGCTAAAATAAAGAGTAACCAAATCAATAATAATAATAATCCTATTAAAATATAAATCAACGGCAGCGGCAATTCCTGAATAAATAATAATGAATTATTAAAAAAATTATCCCTGATAGTTTCAAAATCATCTCTTAAAAAATCAAACAAATCAAAAGACGCCTGCTCATTGAGTATTTCAACAATAACGGAAAAAATAAACATAGAGGAAAGAACGATAAGAATAATTAAAGCCGCTTCATTAATAATTTGTCCAATAGTTTTTTTCGTTTCTATTCTATAAATTTTTTTAATAATTCTATCCTCAAGTTTTTTCATAGTTCGATAAACTCACTATAAATAAATTTTTTTTATTTTTAAACGCCCTCTTCTCACAATTGATTTTATCGTATTTAAAGGTTTTTTAACAACTTTGGCAATTTCTTCATACGAATAACCCTCACTAATATGTTTAAAAATTCCTCTCTCTTGACTGTTTAATAATTTAAAATCTTCTATTTTGAGTTCTGCTTGTTTATCCTCACTGACAATTCTTTCATCAAGAGGCAGGCTTTTTTTGTAAGAGCGAAAATACATCTTCAATTCATTTTGAACGATCTGAAATAAATATGGCTTGATTGGCCTTTCCTCATCAAATTTTTCAATCGCTTTATAAAAAGAAATAAAAACGTTCTGAACCAGATCATCAGCCTCATCCTTTTTAAAAAGCTTCCTTTCGACATATCTATAAATCGAAGTGGTATATTTTTTGACGATATAGAAATAATAGTCTATCTCGCCGTTCTTGATTTTTTTAACTATGTTTTTGTCTGATAATTCCGCCATATTCTGCTAAAATTATATCATGATAAAAATCGGCAAAGTTTTATTGGTAGGAAGGGCTAATGTTGGTAAATCAACTTTTGTTAATAATATCATTGGACAAAAAGTGGCTATCACTTCACCGAAACCGCAAACCACCAGATTTTCTATCCGGGCTCTTTACGAGGAAGAGCGGGGAAAAATAATCTTTGTTGACACCCCGGGAATTGTTGGAAAAACTAAAGATTATCTTTCAAAAAGAATCAATGCAAAAACTTTGCAAATATTAAACGAACAGGTTGATCTGGTTATTTACATGGTTGACCAAACCAGAAAACGTGATTTTGAAGAAAGCAAAGTATTGGGACTGGTTAGAAAAATTAATAAACCGAAAATTTTAGTAATAAACAAAATCGATGATCCGGGTAAATCGTTCTTACCTCAATATAAGTTTTTAGAAGATGAGTTTAAGGATGTCTTTCAAATATCAGCCATTAATAAAACCCATGTCAAACCGCTTTTGGATAAAATATTTGAATATCTTCCGGAAAAAAATAAAGATTCAGAAGAAATTCCTCCTGACTTAGTCTACCCTATTCTTAATCTTGATAGCCGGATTTTTATCAGTGAACTAATTCGGGAAAAAATATTTTTAATGACGGGAGAGGAAATTCCTTATACAACCACTGTCATTGTTGATCAAATTTCCGAAAGAAAAAACGGCACCACTTATATTAAGGCTAGAATTTTAACCACCAATGATCGTTATAAAGGAATGTTGATTGGTGCCGGAGGAAGAAAAATCAAAGAAATTGGCAGTTACGCCCGCAAAGAAATTGCTTTAGCGATTAATAAAAAAGTTTTTCTTGATTTAAATATCGAAGTCGATTCCCACTGGCAGGAAGTTTATTATTAATAATACAATTAATTAATTAATTGTAGTAGTCTTTTTAAACATTTTTCTTTTCCCAAAATCTCCATCGACTCATTTAACGGTGGAGAAATTTTTTTACCGGTCATTACTATTCTCATATCCATAAAGAATTGGGAATTTTTTATCTCTAATTTTTTTGCCAGATTTAACATTGCTTCTCCGATTATGTTTGCTTTCCAATCACTGATTTTTTCCAGTTCTGTACGAACTTTTTCAAAAAAGTCTTTCTTGTTTGTTAGGTCAGTTTCATATTTTTCCGGGGTTTTGAAAAAGAACTCGCACAACGGCAAATAATCAGATAGTTTTTTTATTCTATCTTGAATCAATGGTATGGTTTTTTCAACAAGAACTTCATCTAAATTAATATTTCTTTCTTTATAGAATTTTAATATTTGATTTTTGACTTCTGACTTTTGACTTTGCCTAATGTACATCCCATTCATCCATTCCAATTTGACCAGATCAAAAACTGGAGCGGTTTTCTGGATATCTTTAATATCAAAAACTCCAATGTATTCATCGAGAGAAAAAATATCCTTGCCTTCCGGATGACTCCATCCCATTAACGCTAAATAATTTAACAAGGCCTTAGGCAATATCCCTTGGTCCAAATACCAAGAAGTCCAAACCGGATTTTTTCTTTTGGAAAGCTTGGATTTATCCGGATTACGAAGTAGTGAAATATGAGCAAAAACTGGCAACTCCCAACCAAAGGCTTGATAAAGAATAACATGCTTTGGAGTTGAAGGTAACCATTCCTCTCCCCTGATGACATGAGTAATTTTCATCAAATAATCATCAACCACTACCCCCAGATGATAGGTTGGAAATCCGTCTGATTTCAGTAAGACCTGATCATCAAGATTTTCTGTTCTGATAGTAATTTCTCCCCTGACAACATCTTTGAATTTTATTTGGCCATCAGGAATTAACAACCTAATGACATGGGGTTTTTGATCTTTGATTTTTGATATTTGATCCTGGATTTTTAAACATTGCCTGTCATATTTGGGTATCAATTTTTTTGCCTGTTGTTCCTCGCGCATTTTGGTCAATCTTTCCGGTGAACAGATACAGTAGTAAGCTTTTCCTTTGGTTACTAATTCTTCAGCATATTTTTTGTAAATATCTAGTCGTTCAGACTGACGATATGGTGTATAAGGTCCACCAACTACTGGGGACTCATCAGCAACAAGTCCAATTTTTTGTAAAGTCTCAAGTATTTTTTTCTCACCACCAGGGACTAATCGAGCTTGATCGGTGTCTTCGATTCTTATCACAAACTGACCATTATTTTTTTTAGCGTAAGCAAAATTCATTAAAGCAGTCGCAACCGATCCTACGTGAACGTCTTGACCGGTTGGCGAAGGTGCAATTCTGGTTCTAACCATATGAAGAATTATATAATATTAAGAACGTTCTCCACAGCAACCAACTATATCTTGAAAATTTTCCTCAACTTTTTTCCAGTCCAAATTCTCAAAAAAAGAATCAATATAACCGGCACGATTTACTCCATAATCAATAAAATAAGCATGTTCATATGTGTCCAGAGCTATCAACGGTTCAACTTTCCACATCGAATAAGTATTTTGAGAATCACCAAGATAGTTAACTAATCTTTTTTCCTGATAGTTCCATCCCGTCCAAACCCAACCGCGAGCGGAGATTCCTGTGGCTTTTAAATCTTTTTTGTAATTTTCAAAACTGCCAAAATCTTGGTTTATTTGTTCTAATAATTTACCACTCGCCGTTCCCCCTTTTCCACCCAGATGACTAAAATATATTTCATGATTTATTACCCCACCCCAAGCAAAGGACAGTTCGGTCTTTAATTCCCTAAGCGAAGAAAAAACCTGGTTCGCCTTCGAGTAATCATCATCCTTCAACGCAGATAATTTTTCTTGAATTTCATTGTACTTATTGACATAACCTTGATATAACTTCAAATGTTCTCCCACGGTCTTTTTGGAAATCCCTTTCATTGATAAAATTTTCTCAGAAAATCTTTTTGCTTCCACTTTTATGATTTTCATATTAATCTATTATTAAATTAGTAATAGTTAGATATTAATCTTTCTTTTTAAATGTGTTGGGTGTGTTTGGTTTTTTTTTTTCTGTTTCTTCAAGAGCTTTTTCCATCTGCCATTTTTTGATTTTTTTATGGTCACCTTTCAAAAGAATTTCAGGAACTTTCTTTCCCATAAACTCCTCGGGTCTTGTGTATTGCGGATATTCTAATATCTTTTTATCGTCAATATTAAAACTTTCATTTTTTGTTGCCTGATCTTTCTTTAAAACCCCTGGAATCAAACGAACAACAGAATCAACAATGGCTGACGCCGGAATTTCGCCGCCAGTAAGAATAAAATCTCCCATCGATATTTCTTCATCAACATAATCAAGAACACGGGCATCAACGTCTTCATAATGTCCGGCAATAATTATTAGGTGGTCTAACTGAGCATATTTTTGTGCTTTCTTTTGATCAAAAATCTTTCCCTTTGGACTTGTTAATATGATTTTTTCTTTTTTATTTTTGATATTTATTTTTGATATTGCCTTATGAATAACGTCTACGCGAATAATCATCCCCGTTCCTCCTCCATACGGCCGATCGTCAACCGTTCCATAATCGTCAATGGCAAAATCTCTCAAATTAATTATTTCTATTTCAACTAATTTTTTATCTTGAGCGCGCTTAACTATGCTTTCATCAAAATATGAAGAGATCATCTGAGGAAATAAAGTAATAATAGAGATTTTCATAGTAGAATTATAGCAATATGAAGATTATTATTCTTAAGTTTATCCGTTTTTATCAAAAAACTAGATTTTTTCATGGAGCTATTGCCCGACAGTTATTTCTTACAGATCAAGCCTGCCGTTTTACCCCCACTTGTTCTGAATATACTTATCAAGCGGTTGAAAAATATGGCGGTGCAAAAGGACTATTTATTGGACTAAAAAGAATCATCCGCTGTCACCCCTGGTCAAAAGGCGGAGATGACCCATTAATATGAAGAAAATTCTTACAACCTTATTTTTTGTTTCGGTTTTTCTTCTTGGTTTTTTTCCCGTAAAAGATACTGATTTTGGCTGGCATTATCGATGTGGTAAAGAATTTTTAACTTCCGGTTTATTATGTATTAAGAATAATTTTTCATATTTTCTACCAAATTATCAAGCCTACTATACCGGGCATTTGTACGATATTATTATTGCTTTTATCTATAATCATTGGGGTTTTTTAGGAATAAGTTTTGTTGGATCTATTATCTTTACTTTAGCTGCTTTAATCTTTATCAAACTCATAAATAATATAAAACTAGGTTTTATAACTTATTTTATTTTTTTTGCTTTATCTTATTCTATCTTTGGTTTAGGATTTCGGCCGCAAATTATTACCTATTTATTTCTTTTAATTTTACTTTGGTTATTAGAATCAAAAAATAAAAGGTTGTTTTTCTTAATTCCAATTTTGTTTTTATTTTGGGTAAATTTGCACATTGGTTTTTTTATTGGACTTTTTATATTAATTTTCTTTGTTTTTTATGAAAATAAACATATCAATCGGTTTCAAAAATTATCTGTTATTTTTGTTTCATTATTAGTAACTTTTGTTAATCCTTTCGGCATTAATGTTTATAGAGAAATAATAAACCATCTTGCTTCCCCGCTTAATCAAATGATTGCTGAATGGGTTAAACCTTCACTTTTTCATTTGTTTTTAATCATTTTTTTTACCATTATTGGGTTAA
>CAZJKY010000006.1:0-8069 GCA_964546915.1 uncultured Gammaproteobacteria bacterium
CCGATCAGAGGATAGGTAGCGCCAAAGTAAAAATAAGAAACCAAAAGATCTCTGGCTTTTTGCGGTAAAGACTTAAAATGATTAATCTCATTTTTAAGAAAGTTCATTTCCTAATTTTACCAAAAAAAGTGTTTACACTGTAAATTTTTAAAAAATTTACAGTGAGCCCAGAGAGACTCGAACTCTCAACCAACAGCTTAAAAGGCTGCTGCTCTGCCAGTTGAGCTATGGGCCCTGTAAATGTTTGGAAATTTGCGTTAAGCAAATTTAAAAAGCTTGAAAATCTTTTTTCCAAACATTTACAGGGTAAACCCACTAATTTTATCAAGTCAAAGCGATTATTTCATCTGATTTTCCAAAGCCGCTTCGCCCTCTTTTTCCATTTTAGCTAATCTGGTGTAATAGTCGGGAAATTCATTAAGATGGGCCAGAGCGATTTTGCCGGTCATTAAAAGATCATTATTAGTTACATTAGTAACCGGATTTTCCGTCCCATGTTCCAATTCGACATCCATTCCCATTCTGAATTGTTCAATGTCAAACTTGCTCCAATCAATCCCAAGTTTTTCTCCAATCGCTTTTGACTCCTCGGAAGTAAAAGATTTTTTCACAGTTAATTAATTATTAATAATTTATTATAACTTAAATCCTAAAGAGCTTGATACCGAATCCCGCCGTGGCGGGATGGTATCTGCGCTTTTAAAATTAAAAATTAAAATTTGTTACAATAACAAAATATGACCTGGATGTTTTACGCATTTTTGTCAGCAATATTTGCCGCCGCTACTACAATTTTGGCAAAGTAATTACATGATAAATTTTATTAAAAATGAAATTAGTCACTTCAGACTGTTTCCTAAAAGAACTCAACAACTATTGATTTCCTTTTTTTTGTATTCAACATCATATCCGATTATCTCTATATTTATTAACGCTTATATCTGGAGAAACAGTAATAATCTTTCCTCTTTAGTAATTTTTCGTATGGGACAGTTTATGATTGTCCCGTTAATTTTTTTTATAAACGGTATCTTACTGAAAAAATACAAAATTAACAGGCTGTATTTTTTTGGTTCATTGATAATATCGGTAAGCCTAGTAATAATTGTTTTTTTAAGAAATAACACGCTTTTCGGTTTTTTCATAATGGGTGCGTTACTTGGTTTAGGAGCCGGTTTTTACTGGGCAAACAGAAGCTATCTTACTATAAAAGAAACGGACGAAAAAAATAGAAGTTATTTTTTTGGACTGCTTTTTTCTTATTCGACATTAGTCGGCCTTGTGGTTACTTTTTCCGTCGGATGGTTGATAGTCTTTGGTTTGTCTTACCAGGCGCTTATTACTATTGCATTTATCTTAATTATCATGTCAGGGTTCATGGTTTTAAAAAATCATTATCAAACTCCAAAAATCAATAAACTTTTTGTCACTCGGCCAACATCCGCTTGGCATAAAAAAAGATTAATTCACCTAGGATTAGGATTAGTCGAGGGGCTTTCCTTTTTTGTCCCCAGTTTATTAATCTTAATTATGCTTGGGAATGAAGGCATACTTGGTACTTTAACAGCGGCATCTTCAATATTTTCCGCCATTCTTATCTATTATTACGGAAGGAAATCAGACATTAAGGATCATCGGCGATATTTTATTGTCAGCGTAATTTTAAACTTGTTTTTCTCTTTACTATTGGCTTTATTTTTTCATAAACTTACTGTGATATTGTTTACTTTGT
Organism: uncultured Gammaproteobacteria bacterium; assembly: GCA_964546915.1. Taxonomy (GTDB): domain Bacteria; phylum Patescibacteriota; class Microgenomatia; order UBA1406; family GWC2-37-13; genus GWC2-37-13. Next base: position 1,733 of record CAZJKY010000006.1, read on the forward strand.
TAAATGGATTGATCATAAATTTTCTTTGGTTGACAGCCACACCATTAATCATGAGAAATATTGACTTGGATTCTTTTAACAAAGAAGAGGTGCGATTCAGTTATATACTCGATAGCGAAATCTTTTTAAATATTGGCCGTGTTTTTGCCTGTCTTTTATGTCTTTTTATTGCCTTTAAAGCCGGAGACCTGTTTTCTTTGCGCTACAGTCCGCTGATATTGAGTATTATGCAGTTGTTTCTATTTATCTATTTAGAAGAAAAGAAGAATTCATCTGTGAAACTCTGATATATAGCAAGTGAAAAACAGGATGTCGTATTTGTCATTAAGATAAGTGAAGCTTTATTTTAAGCTAAAAACAAAGTTTTCAAAGTTTAGTTTGAAAGGATACAAATAATCTCCGGGATAAGTATTACTAAAGATATAAACGAAAACACCAAATAAAAGAAATACAAAAAACATTATCCAGATAAAATAATCAAAAAATTTTTTTATGAAAAACACAATTCATTTTCTATCATTCTTCTTTTTTTGTCAAATTATCCCTGTTCTCATAATCCGGCTTCGCCTTCTTTTTCCATTTTCGCAAGTCTTGTGTAATAGTCGGGAAATTTAAACTGTTCTACGTCAAACTTACTCCAGTCAATTCCTAACTGTTCGCCAATTTCCTTGGCTTGTTCCGATGTAAAAACAGATTTACTCATATTTTTAATAATTAATTAATAATTAATACAATTATATAATTACACATTGACTTTCTTTAAATTTTTTGAGTATTATTAAACTATGAAAAGAAAAAGATTGCTTCTATTTTTATTATTGCCAATAGTATTTATCTCCTTTTATTTGATTAAACACAATATTAGCTTAGCTCAAGAAGAAGATTCAGAAACAACTGCTGAACAGGGCTATGGCCAAGTTTGTCTAAATGCCGTTTTTTATGATACTGACAAGTCAGAAAGCGGGCTGTGCGGTCTTTCAGAAAACTGTCCAAAAGACAAGCACGGTGAAATAGATTGGAAGGCATGTGAAGAGGCAGGGATTGTTTTTCCTTGCACTTATTCTCATTTTCCTAAAGATGGTGCCAACTTTGAGTTAAAAGGCAGTGGTTTTCCACCAGGGGCCAAGGTCTATCCTTATTATTGTGCTTCACCTGTTGATTATAAAGTTCCTTTTATGCCCTATTGTACCTCAGGCAATCCAAATATTGACCAAATTATATTTGGAGCAGAAGTAACAGGCCCCCATTCTCTTACTCTTCAATATGGAGGAACAACAGACGGCATTTTTTTCAGCAACGCTAATGGCGAGTTAACTGTTAACGGAAAAATTAATAAAGCAACTCCATATGTTAGCTATGTTTTTTATGGTTATTTTTTAATTCCGCCAGTAGAGGAGCTAGGACAAGGTGGTGAAGGAGTTGATGCTGAAAACAGAACTCAACAGCTAGGAATAATGCCTTTTTCAACCGCAGATTTTGTTTCGGAAAATACGGAAAAAAAATGTGTTGAGATTTTTTGGGATCCATTTGGTCGGGTGTTTGATTCAAAGTCGCTTGAACCAGTAGAAGGAATAAATGTTAGATTATTAAGTTCAGTTAATCCGGAAACAATGTTTTCTTTAACCCGCGGTCAAAACAACCCGGATACGACCGGAATTAATGGAGTTTTTAACTTTGTCGTTCCTGAAGGAATTTATTATTTACGATTAGCTAATCTTCCCTCAACCCATTTATTTATTAATAGCCCCAATCTTAATCCTTTGTACAAAGACATCTATTACAAAAACATAGATGGCAAAAGCTCTCTTTATCGACCGGATGAAGAGATTCGAGAGTTAATCGATACTCCGGATGAAGAAAAAAGAGGCAGACCGGACTTAGAAGAAAGAGATATTCCTCTTGATCCGGGAGCAAACTTTCCTTATCTTTCTCAGATTAAATTTATGCGAAACACCGCTCTTCATTTAGGCAATGTTGATGCTTCTATTTATCGTGGTCAATCGAGTCATCCTTATCCGATTGTTAGTTTTGTTCGGGCTGATAATAAAGAAGAAGTCTTTGAAAAAGAGATGAGTTATAAAAACAGCCGTTATGGTTTTTGGAAAGTAGTTATTCCCAATGAAATTATTCCGGCCGATACTCCTCTTGAGGTAATTTTGAAAAAGAATCCAAAGTATTTTTCTGTTGATAATGATCTGGCTACCTCAAAGGATGGTTTTAGTTTTGAACCAATCTTAAGACACATTAAAGGATATGTAACAGATGGATCAGGCAGGGATGTTTCAGGCGCTGAAGTTAGCGTCAGACTAAAAATGAATAGTGCCATCTATTCTACTGTAAAAGCTAATGAGGAGGGTTTTATTGAAATCCCTTCTAACAAACTGCCTCTTTTTAGTTACTACCTTGAGATTAAGGCTCCAGACTCATCAGTTAAAATAGCTAAAAATCCCTCAACCTTTGCCAAAGAAAACGAAGACTATTTAGTTTCGGAAAAGATAAACTTAATGAAAGACCAGAACATGATTGAAAAAGAAAGGTCTATTGATGAAAATCAAAACGGAGAAAAACTTGAAAAAATCAATAAAGTAAAAAGTCTAAGCAATCTTAGCCCGGTTAATAAAATGATAATCATTATTGTGATTATCATCTTGCTTTTAGCCGCATCAACAGTTTTACTTCTTTTTTACATAAAGAGGCAGAAATAATCTTTAAGTATTGACTTGATTCCATAATTGGTATACAATTGTCCTAATTATGGAAACGTATTCTACCACTGATATTATAAAACTTTTAAAAAAAAGAGAGATAAGTTTATTTACTTTAGGCGATTTTGGCCGTCTATCTTCTATAAAAAATCAAAATAGTCTTTACAAGAAAATTCAAAGATTAGAAAAAAAGGGCATAATAAAAAAACTTATCAAGGGCAAATATTTATTCACTCTAAGTCAAATTAATGATTTTAAGATAGCTAATTTTTTATTCCAGCCTTCTTATATTTCCCTTGAGTCGGCTCTGTCTTTTTATGGAATAATAAGCGGATTTTCTTATCAGATAACTTCAATAACAGTAAAAAAATCACGGACGTTTATTGTTAACGAAAAAGATTATTTATACTGTCATATCAATCAAAATCTTTTCTGGGGTTATGAAAAAAAAGATGATTTTTTAATCGCAGAAAAAGAAAAGGCCTTAGTTGATTTAATTTATTTTTACTGTAAAGGATTAAGAGGATTTGATCGAGAAGATCTTGATATTTCCGGGATAGATAAAAAAAAGTTAATTGATTATGCAAAAAAATTTAAAAACAAAAAATTATTATCAATTATTAGGGAAAAAATCATATGATTACCAAAAACCAGATTAAGGAATTAAGCAACTATTATCAGATTGATGAGTTCACAATAATGCGTGAGTATTTGCAGATTTTATTCTTAAGCTATCTTTATAAAGAAAAGGAAGCGGATAAGATCTATTTTAAAGGCGGGACAGCCTTAAGGCTTTTGTTTGCTTCAACCCGATTTTCCGAAGATCTTGACTTTTCCGTTTTATGTCCTCGGGGAAAGATAAAGAAATTAATAAAAAAATTGGAAAAATTAATCCAAAAAGAATTGATTTCTGTAAAAATATTTTCTCTACATACGGGAAAAAAAAGTTTAAGGTTTCGTTTTAAATATCAATCGCCGGATTTTAAATACCCTTTTGTTATTAGGCTTGACTTTAATTTTGTAGAACGCGTTGAAGAAGGAGTAATATCTCCTTTGTTGACAAAATTTCCGATCGTTATTTTTCCTTTGATTAATCATCTTTCGGAAACAGAGATTTTAGCGGAAAAATTATGCGCGATGTTGACCCGGGGAAGAGGAAGAGATTTTTATGATGTTTGGTTTTTGTTAGAAAAGGGAGTTGCTATCGATGAAAAATTATTAAAACAAAAGTTAAAAGAAAGAGGAGAAAAATTTAATAAAAAAAACATATTAAATAAGATAAAAAATTATTCGGAAAAACAACTTAAAATCGATCTTCAGCAGTTTTTACCCAAGTCGCAGAGAAAGATTATTAGCATATTGAAAGACAGATTAGAAAAATTACTGGTAAAATAAAAAAATTATATCATGGCTTACCTCACAAAAGCCGTAGCGATTATTTTGATTGTCACAGGCGTCATCATCTCGCTTTTTTAAATCTATTGACAAATTCTTAATTGTATATTACCATTATATACGGTATGTTTATTGAACTAGATTTGGATGAAATTGATGGTTTTGATTGGGATGAGGCTAATATTACTAAAAATGAATTAAAACACCAAGTTTTTTATAAGGAATGTGAGCAAGTGTTTTTAAGTAGACCGTTGTATCTAAAGGATGAAAAACATTCGACGATAGAAAAACGCTATATTTGTTTAGGAAAAACCGAAAAAGGAAGAATACTGTTTATCAGTTTTACAATGCGGAATTTAAAAGTTAGAGTCATTTCTGCTCGGTCCGCAGACAGAAAAGAAAAGGAGGCATATGAAAAAGTTGAAAAGATTGCCAAAATTTAAAAACGAAGATGAAGAGAGAGATTTTTGGGCAAAACATAGTAGCATGGATTATTTTGATTGGTCAAAAGCTGTTTTTGTTCGATTTCCTAATCTAAAACCATCAACGGAAACAATCAGTATTCGATTCCCAAGATGGCTTCTTGATGACATAAAGCAGGAGGCCAATAAAAAAGATGTTCCTTATCAGTCTTTAATTAAGGTATACTTGGCGGATCGTTTGTCTGACGTCAAAAGATAGTACAAAACTAAATAGATTATGAATCCAATAACTCTGACTTTAAAAAACGGCCTGCAGGTGATTTTTATAAATACCAAGACTTTTCCGACGTTAACAACCTTACTTTTGGTTGGCGCTGGAAGCCGCTATGAAAATGAAACGAATAACGGAGTGGCTCATTTTTTCGAGCATATGGCTTTTAAAGGCAGTAAAAAATATCCCAATTCTTTTATGATTTCCTCAACAGTTGAAGGATTAGGCGGAGTATTTAATGCTTTTACTTCCAAAGACCATACCGGATACTGGATAAAAGCAACTAATGAACATTTTGAGACGATGATTGATGTGATTGCGGACATGATTCAAACGCCAAAATTGTTGTCCGAAGAAATTGAAAGAGAAAAAGGAGTGATTGTTGAAGAGATTAATATGTATGAAGATATGCCGCAAAAAAAAGTTGGGGAGATCTTTGAAAATCTTATTTATCCAAAACATCCCTTGGGATTTGATATTGCCGGAACCAAAGAGACTGTTCAATCGTTTAATCGATTGACATTCACGGAATACATTAATAATCTTTATCATCCGAATAATGCGGTTCTCGTTGTTGCCGGGGGATTAAATCAATATCAAATATCAAATATCAAATATCAAAACGACAAATCAAATATCAAAAATTATTTAGAAATAATCGAAAACAAATTCAGTAATTGGAAACAAGGTGATAAATCATTATTCGTAAAGATTACAGAGAGCCAAACAAAGCCACAAATGTTAGTCAAGTATAAAAAAACCGAACAGGCGCATTTTTCTTTGGGTTTTCGGGCATTTTCTTTTAAAGATAATCGAAAATATGCCATGAATTTATTAGCAACGATTTTAGGTGGGGGAATGTCTTCACGATTATTTATTCAAGTGCGAGAACGGCGTGGCCTTTGTTACTATATTTCTTCAGGCGGCGAATTTTATCATGACTGCGGCAATTTTGTCACTCAAGCCGGCGTCACCAATAATTTAGACAAAATCAAAGAAGCGATTAAGATAATTTTGGAAGAACACAAAAAAATTATTAAAGGTGATATTAAAAAAGAAGAACTTTTAAAGGTAAAAGAGATGATTAAAGGCCGCCTGATGCTCTCAATGGAAGATTCAATGAACATTGCTTCGTTCTTCGGTACTAAGAAAATTCTTCAGAATAAGACTGAGACACCAGAAGAAATTATTAAAAAAATCGAGGCAGTAACGGTTGATGAAATAACTCAGCTGGCAGGAGAAATCTTTAAACCGGAAAAACTTAATTTCGCTATGATTGGTCCGTTTGAGGAAAAAGACTTCGGAAATATTCTCAATCTTTAATAAAATGATACAATAAATATTGTGAAAAAGCAGCTGAATATTATCAAAAAGCGATTAATAATGGCCAATATTATCTGGCTTATGAAAATCTAGCTAAAATACTAGTTCTCCACGGAAAAGATCAAAAAAAGACTGAAGAATTTTTGCAGATGGCTTTAAGATTGTTGCCGGAAAATGATAATCTTCGGCAGATAGAGGCTTTTTACCGTCAACGGCTTAAT
>CAZJKY010000006.1:8169-15196 GCA_964546915.1 uncultured Gammaproteobacteria bacterium
TTGGCGCTTCCATCGGCTCGTTCTTAAACGTTTTAATTGATCGACTGCCAAAAAACCAATCAATTCTTGGTCGTTCCCATTGTGATTTTTGCCGGAAAAAAATAGCTTGGTATGACCTATTTCCGGTAATTTCGTTTTTTATTTTAAAAGGAAAAAGTCGTTGTTGCCAGAAAAAGTTATCATGGCGGTACCCAATAATAGAGATACTCACAGGTCTAGTTTTTGTTTTGGTTTTCAAGGACGGACCTTATGGAAATGTCATAAGGTCCGTCCTTAATGCAGGAATAATGTCTTGTTTGATTGTTATTTTTATTTCCGACCTCAAATATCATCTGATTTCCGACTATATTCAGGCGGCGTTTTTTATTTTTTCCGTTTTTTATCATTTAACAACAAATTTCAATCAATTTCTAGTAATTTCTATTAATTTCTTGATTTTGGGTTTGATTGTTTCTTTTCCAATTTTTCTTATTTATTTTCTTTCCCGCGAGCGAGCGATGGGTTTAGGTGATGTTTTTTTAGCCTTTAATATTGGTTTTTTATTAGGCTGGCAGTCAGGCTTTCTGGCCCTATATATTGCTTTTGTAACAGGAGCGATGGTTGGAGTAGTTTTATTGATATTGAAAAGAAAAAAAATAAAAAGTAAAATTGCTTTCGGGCCGTTTCTAGTCATAGGTACGGTAATAATGTTATTTTGGGGAGAAAAAATTCTTGAAGTTATAAAGAGAATATATGGACTTTAAAAATAGGTCAAAAATCAAATATCAAAGATCAAAAACAAGTGTAAAGTTTAAAGACTTTTAGATTTGAACTTGGTTTTGATATTTGCACTTTGCACTTTAATCTTATGTTAATAATCGGCGTTGTTGGCCAGATTGCCTGTGGTAAAGGAATACTTGTTGATTATCTTATAAAAAAGCTTGGATTTATTTCATTTTCCTTGTCTTCAATTCTTCATAATGAATTAGAGAAAAAAAATATCAAAGAGTTTGCTAGAAAAACCCTGCAAGATATGGGAGACGAATTGAGAAAACGTTATGGTGATAGTATCCTGGCCAAGCGGGCAATAAAAACTCTTCTAAAACAAGGAAAAGACAGAGTAGTGATTGAAGGAATTAGAAATCCCGGTGAAATAGAATTTCTTAAAAAAAATCCCAATTTTATTTTGATCGGGGTGAAAGCCAAGCGTGAACTTCGTTTTAAAAGATTGCTTTCTCGAGGAAAACCCTGGGATCCAAAGAATTGGAATGATTTTGTCAAAGTTGATAGACGCGATCTAGGAGTTGGGCAAGGAAAGTCTGGTCAACAAGTAGGGAAGTGCTTGGTTTATTGTGATTATGTGTTGACTAATAATAAAGATTTGAAAGATTTTGAAAAAAAGGTTGAAAGATTGATGAGGCGAGTCTTCAAACTCAACGGCGTCCATCATTATTAGTCACCCTTAGGGTGTCAAAGTTTGAAAATTTATAAGCTTATTTACTAATTGAAACAATAAAACAATATTTAGTATATTAATAGTATATGAGTAGAAAAATACCAATGATTGGTAAATATCTTTTGCTTTTCGTTTTTATCGTCACTATTGGCATTATTGCTGTTTTAATTTCTCAAAGATATATTCGTGGTCCAGGTCAAGGTAATGAAAAATGGGGAACGAGACCTGGCGGAGCCGAAGAGCACGGCGGACCTCCGCAAGGATCAGCCTATAAAAGATGGAGCGGTCCAATTCCCCAACCTCCCAAAGGCGAAGTGGCTGTTTATAAAGGGTTTTGGTCAGCGCCGGTTCTTTATCTTCGCTCAGAATCTCCTTTTTCCAATGTTGATAAAGTAAAAGAGATGGGGGCGAATATGGTCAGTTTTGGCCCGCATTTTTTTGTCGATAAAGACGGCAATATCGGTTTTCCTTGGGACTTTCCAACGATAGAGGACTTAGATGCGAGGATTGGAGAATTGACGAGTATTTATTATCCAAAAGGAATCAGAATTCACTTAGTATTGTCGACTAATTATGTGGAGACGATTACCAAAGACGCCGGCGGAGAACCCCAGCCGTTTCCTCGAGAGCTGGCGGCAAAAAAAGGCTATTTAGATAAATATAATAAACTGGTTGAGGAGATGGTTAAGATTGCTCAAAAGTATCAGGTGGAGTATTTTTCACCGCTCAATGAACCTGACGGTACTTTAGGAATAGAAACAGCCTATAAATGGAATGAAGAAATCTTGCCAAGAATTAGAAAATATTATCAAGGCAAGCTTTGCTATAAAGGCGATTTGCATAATGGTGAAGGAGAGGATCTAAATTTTAAGGGTTATGACATGTTAGGTTATATGCCTTCACCGCCAACCAGCGATTCAGGGGCTGAGTTTAGAAAATTAGTTGCTTGGACGACTGCCAATGCCATTAAATGGGCAAAGCGAGACGGAGTTCCAAAAGTGATGGTAGCTGAGTTTGGTGCCTGGAAGGGGATGAATCTGACAGAGAATGAAGTCTTAGCCAGATATCAAATTTTATTTGAAGAAGGACAGGGGAAGATAAATGGATTTGCCGTCATCGACCCTCCGCCTGATCAACCGGATTATATGAAAGGATCGGTCATCAACGAAATTAAAAAATGGTACACGACTAAACTTTAATAAAAAATATAGCCGCCATCGGGCATTTTTATTACGGCGACCGGCGAGGCCTGAAATTTATTTTCCTTCCACGGTCCAACCGGCTGTTTTTCCGTCTCTTCCCAGTTTAAACCATCTTTTGAAGTCGCCAGCACCGGATAACGGATATCTTTGCCAAAAGGAGCCGAGACAGGATGCGAGCCATAAGCGCGGTAATAGTCACCTTCATCGATAATTGAGAACTGAAGGTAAAAAGGAAATTTCATCGTAAAAGATTTAGTAAAATTTCTACCGTCTTCAGACTCAAGAATTCTGATTAATTGGTTTTTTTCTCCTCGAGTATAGATGTAATATTTTTTCGCCCTTTTTTCATATAAAACATTAAAGTCAACTGCTGTTAGAGAAACCGTTCCAGTAATCTTTCTTTCATAGACATAATCATAGCCATTTTCTGAGTATGCGCTAGCCAAAAACGCGTGGTCATTACGGTCAGTAAAATACATTCGATAATTACCGTCAGGCAGATTAATAATTATCGGATCACCAAAAGCAAGGATATTTTCTTTAAGTCCTTTAATCGACATTTTTGGTACCTCAAACTTCCAGCCGTCTTGGCTGACCAAAAACCCAACATCAGTCAGTCGAAAGCCAGTTTCTTTATCAACAAGTCCGCCTCGCCTGGCAAAATCAATGCCGGTAAGCATGATTTTTCCGTCTTTAAGCCTTAATCCATCTTGTAAGCCAAACAATCTGGCAACCGTTTTTCTTTTGGTAAAGTTAATTCCATCTGGAGTATAGTAGGCGATAGTTGGTTCAAATAGCGAGATTCTTGTCGAGATTGATTGATAGATTTGATAAAAAAGAAAGCAGGAAAAAATAATAAAAGCTACAGGATATATTATTTTTAATATTTTTTTGAACATTATTTTAAGCTGTTATTAATCTCCTCCCGAGCAATCTTTTGGACAGTTTTCTCTGGTTTCTCCAAGATCCGGTTCGCAAAGGCTGTTGCAGCGGACGGCCGCTATGAAAACATAAATTTCTCGTCAGCTCGTTCGTAGTTGAAAAGTTCATCTTCTTTAAACCAGACTTTGATTTCTTTTTCTCCGTCTTCCACAGTGTCTGAGGCATGGATGATATTTCGAAGCGGTCGATTCTGTTCGTTAGCCAAATCAATAGTATCATGGGAAAAATCGCCGCGAATTGTTCCGGGATTAGCTAAAACAGGAATCGTGTTTCCGGAAAGTTTACGGCAGATTTCAATACAATCATATGATTCTAAAGCCATAATTAAGATAGGGGATTCTTGGAAATATTTTATCAGCCATTTTTTTATTGTCCGTCCGATTTGAATCGCGTCATCGGTATTAAAGACTTTTTTCGCGTCGAGACCTTTCTTGGCATAATTAGTTAACGTCCGTTCGCCGACCTTTTTAAACCAGGCGTCGGTTTCCGGATACTGGGCAACAATCTGTTTTTCAGTTGCCCAGATAAATTTCAAGCCAATAATTTTTAGACCAACCTGTTCAAAACGGATAACGATCTTTCCCAAAAGTCCACGCTGAACGCCGTCAGGTTTGATGATGAGTAAGGCCTTTTGTTTAGTCATAGGGACACTCTTTTTAAAGACAGTCTTATTTAAGACTGTCTTTATTTTAAGTATAAATTGTCAATTTCGCGTTCATAATTTTTAAACTTCATTTTTGGAAACCAATATTCTATCTCTCTTTCCGCTTCGTCCGTTGATCCTGACGCATGAATAAAAGTTTTTACGACCCGGTCGAGAGAAGCCGAAAGAGGAGAAGAATCAAAAGAAAATTGAGCGTGTAAAGTTCCTGGGATCGCTAAAGCCGGAATGGTGTGGCCGCGCAGTTTTCGAGCAACTGTAATCGCATTTGCTCCTTGCCAAACCATAACAATAATCGGGCCTTCCATCCAGTATTTAATTAAACGTTCGTAAACAAACTGTCCCAGCTTATTAGGGTCTTCCGTCTTAAACGTTTCCATAACATTACTTCCCGACTGTTTAAAAGAAATTAAAGTTTTTTCTCCCATTTCCTTAATCCATTCAACTGTTCCCGGATAGTGATTTTTAATTACTTCTTTGTCCGACCGAAGCATTTTCCCTGCCATTAGTTTCAGGCCAACGTTTTCAAAAGTTTCGATAATTTTACCGACTAAACCGCGCTTGGCGGCATCGGACTTGATTATTATCAATGTTTTTTCAACAAGATTATTCATTGTTAGTTTAAAGATCAAAATGTAAACATCAAAGTCAAGTTTAAAACTCAAAGTTTTTTAACTTTAAACTTGTTTTTGATCTTTGATATTTGATTTTTGAACTAGTTTATTATAGATGTTTTTTGTTATTTCTTCAATTCCTTTATTTCCATCAATCTCCACCCATTTTGTCCAAACTTGATTTTTGACTAAACTTTCATATTGAGTATAGGTTTTTCTGATAAAGTCAAAGTCCTTTTCCCGGCGGTTTTTTTCTTTTTGTTCGCCGAACTTTCTTTTTATTGCTATATCAGGATCAACTTTGATGTAAAAAACCAGATCGGGTTTTTCTATACCGAAGTCTTCGGCAAAACTTAAGGCTTTTTCAAGCTTAATTCCTTCAAGAGTTTGATAGCACAGAGTGGTGGTGAAGTAGCGGTCAGCAATTAAAATTCCGTTTTTTCTTTTTTCAGCAATCATCTCTTTATCCATTAAAAACTGGAGTGAATAAAGTAAAAACTGTTGTTTGCCGGACAGATTTTTATTTTGATAAAGAAAGTCTTTAATTAATTTGCCGACGTTTCTTTCATAATCAGGATATTTGATCAATGTAGGGGACAGACTTGTCTGTCCCTTAAACATTTTAACGAGATTCTTTCCCTGGGTTTCACACCCAGCTCCATCGATGCCTTCGATAACGTAAAACATAAGCATTATAATCATTATAATATTTATAAAGATTATAATTATTATAACACGTATGCAAAACCATATGGAAAACCAAGGTTATAAGAGTTTGGCATTTTATAAACAATCGGAGATTATTTATGATTTTACGGTAGAGTTTGTTAAGCTTTATGTTGATTACCATTCTCGTACCAAAGATCAGATGGAGCAATCAGCCCGCTCCGGTAAACAAAACATCGCTGAAGGTTATACCCAAAAAAGTCTGGAAAGTAGAATTAAGTTAGTTGGAGTAGCTCGTGGCTCATTGGAAGAGCTTTTAAACGATTATCAGGATTATCTAAGACAACATAATCAGAAGCTTTGGACTAAAGATTCTCTAGAGGCTAAAAAAGTTAGAGCTTTAGTTTATAATCGTTATAATAATTATAAAAATTATAAAGATTATATCTCCTCAGCAGAACCAGCTGCCAACGCTATGGTTTGTCTGATCAATCAGACTAATCAACTTCTCGATCAAAAGCTCCGCTGGATGGAAGAACAGTTTGTCAAAGAGGGTGGCTTCAGAGAGAATCTTTTTAAGAAAAGGATGGATTACCGCAAAAGCCAAAAATAAGCGTTATAACTGTTATAATAGTTATAATTTTTATAATGATTATAGTCATCTGGATTTCCTAAACCAGTCCCCATAGCTCAACGGATAGAGCATAGGTTTCCTAAACCTACGATGGAAGTTCAATTCTTCCTGGGGATACAAAAAGAAATATTAAATATTAAAGATCAAATATCAAAGAGTGAAAAAAAACTCCACAAGTTTGAGTAAGAAACACCTAATCCGCCATCAAATCCATCGTCTAAAAACCAGTGAATATGTTCGGATTTTAATTCTTCGTACAATCGGGAATTTCTTGCTGTTTGCTTCCTTATTTATGATTGTTAAGACCTTTTGGCAGCCGGTTAAAGAGGAAATAAGATACTTTATTAATGCAAAATTCAACAAGCAATATATTGTTGCCGATACGATAACTTTTGAACAACCGGAAATAAAAAATAAAGGTTTATTAGCCAAGGCATTTAACATTAAGCAGGTTGAAGTCCTGACTCCGGAAGATCCAAACTTCAGCATTATTGTTCCCAAAATTGGCGCTAATGCTAAAATTTTAGCGAATACTGATGCGAGCAATGAAAAAATTTATCTTGACGCTTTGAATAAAGGAGTCGCTCATACTTTAGGGACAGCTTTTCCCGGAGAAGGCGGCCATATCTTCCTTTTTGCTCACTCAACCAATTATTTTTGGAATATTGCTACTTATAATGCGATTTTTTACCTTTTATATAAATTAGAAAAAAATGATGAAATAAATCTTTTTTATCAGGGCCAACGTTATGTCTACCGGGTGATTGGAAGGGAAATAGTTGACCCGTCTCAAGTCCAGTATTTAACGAGAAAAACCAACCGGGAGTTCTTGACCTTGCAGACCTGCTGGCCTCCTGGGACGACACTAAAGCG
>CAZJKY010000007.1:0-1138 GCA_964546915.1 uncultured Gammaproteobacteria bacterium
GCTCATCATAGAATTTATTAAATTGATCAACAATAAAAAGTGCGCGGAAAGGGTAACCCTTGGTTGGCCGATTACTAGCTTTTTCCGCAATATGGCCTTTGATTTTCTCTTCCTCAAAAAAAATCTTTTTAGTTTCCGGGTGATAAAAACATACGCAGGTTTGTAAAAAAGCAGCTCTTTTTGAGCCTGTACAACCTACGAGGTTGGATAAGGTAAAGACAATTAATTCTTCATCGGTGGCTTCTCGCCCAAGCCAACGCCGGGATTTAACTCCGGGTTCGTTATTGAGATAGGGGATGATTAGTCCGCCGTCATCTGACAAACAAGGTAAATGAGTTAAGTTGGCATAAAATTTTGCTTTTATGAGAGCATTTTCTTGAAAAGTCTTTCCGGTTTCTTCCGGTTCCTTGTCCCCTACTTTTACGTCGTTTAATGTAAGGACCTTAATTTCTTGTTTTTCTAATTCTTGTAGACCAATTTTTATTTCGGCAATTTTACCGGGATTTGTTGATGCTATTAAAATCTTTTTCACTTTTTATTTTTGTGTGGCTGAAACAATTCCAGCTGATTCTACTTTTCCACCACAGTATTTTAATATAATATCGATTGATTCCTGCAAAGATTTTTCGACTTTTTCTCGGGTAATATCATAGACTCCATCGATGTTTATCAAAATATTTTTCGTATTTTCGGTTACGGCGGTTCTTTGGGCGTCACGATAATTAAAATCAATGTTATATCCTCCTAGTTGATCAAAATAAGCCAGTTCCGATGGTTTAAATTTAGTTGGTTCTTTGTCCCCTAACAAAAAAATTTCTTCTCCCTCTTTTGGAAAGCGCATAATGGTTGGAAAGCTGAATTTGTTATAATCGAAAGCTCCGACCGAAACACGGTTTTTCATAACAACCAGGTTATAAGCATCGACACAAGTATTAATTTGATATAAATCTTTTTTTTGGGAAATTCTGCGCAGTAACGCCTCCGGTGACGGTCGTCGTGAATGCCAGTCGACACCCATTTCTTTATACAACTTTCTGTAAGTGATCACTTCCGGATAGGAACTAATAATTTCATTAGATAAATGAAGTTGCTCTGAAACAAATTTGTTTATTTCATCAGTAAGACTAGAATCCGTTTT
>CAZJKY010000007.1:1148-12851 GCA_964546915.1 uncultured Gammaproteobacteria bacterium
TGTGTTGGGTGTGTTTGGTGTGGGTTGTTCTTAAAGACAAATAATCAAGATAAAATTGCATTACCAACAAGAAAAGATTTTATTATTTTTAAAATCAGGATAAATATATTTTCTTGTTGGTAATGCAATTTTATCTTGATTATTTGTCTTTAATAATAACAAAGCTTCTTTAACTCCTAGATTAATTATCAAATCTCCTATTTTTGGGCCATATGCTTTTCCTCTTAAAGATTGATAAATTGCTGTAAAAGCCTCTTTTGAATTAACGTTAGTCTGTTTTATACTGTCAAAAACTACCTGTTGAATTAACTCTTTATTTTCTTGATTTTTGAGTATGTCTAGTTGATTAATTAACTGTACAATGAATTTCTTTTGACTGTCATTAGGGATAAATGGTTTATCAACAGAAACATTTTCTTTAATTTCATAATTATCAATATAAATTTTTGCGTATTTTATTCTTTCTTCAATTAATTGTTTTTCTTCTTGGTTTAATTTTGACTTTTTTTGGTTTTGAAAAAATTCAAACACTCCCTTGTTGTTCTTTAATAGATTAACAACTGTTCTAAAACGTGGAAGTAATATTCGTTTTTTTGGATGAGGTCGGACTTCGGATAGTTTAATAATTCTAGCAAAATCGTCCATTACTTCTCCTTGTTTTCCAATAGGTAACTTATTTTCCAACTTTAGAAAATAAGCATTGAGACAGCGATCATATTCGTCAAATAAATTTGGAATAGAATCACCAATAGGATTAAACTCCAAAGTTCTTTGAGGAGGCAGTCGCACTATTAAAAATCTGGCTACTTCTGGCGGTAAGACTGATGTCAAATTTCTTGCTTTTAATCCAACCCCTTTTGATGAAGACATTTTTTTTCCTCCAAATAGAAAAAATTCATAAGGAAAATAATAAGGTTTTGGATAATCAAATACTTGTTTGCATAATTCAAACGCAATATCATAAGAACTGCCTTTACTAGCGTGGTCTTTTCCCGCTCCTTCAAAAGTAACTTCTATTACTTTCCAATGTGCTGGCCAGTCAACTTTCCATGGGAACTTTCCATTTCCGTCAAATGGAGAAATTTTTCCTTTATATCCGCATCCAATCGCCCAGGTGACCATTTCTTTTTCGCAAGAAAATTCAACCTCTTTTCCGTTCCAGTTGATAACTTTAGTAGTTCCCAGTTTACTGCACTGAGGACAGATAACTTGAAAAGGATACCAAATAGATGGTTTTTTATGATAACCGGCAATATTTTTATATATTTCCAGGATTTTTTTAGCACTATTTAAAGCAGTTCTTATTACTTCATTGAACTTTCCTTGATGATACATATCCCAAGATGAAAGAAAAACAGCTTTTACTCCAAGTTCATTTAATACTCTTTTAAAATCTTCAGCAAAATACTGGGCAAAACTACTATATTTTTTATCAGGAGAAGGAGCCAATCGAAGAGGATAACCTAAATAGTTTATAAACTCTTTTTCTAGATCTGATGGCAGTCCGTCAATAGGATCAAAGTCGTTGAAAACATATGTAAATACTGTATCTTTATTATTTTCTTTTAATACTCTATAAACTACATCGTGTAAAAGTGGCCCTCTTAATGAACCAATATGGGCAAATCCTGACGGCGTGAACATATCGTCAATATGATGTGTTTTATTTTGTTGTTTTTGTGCAATTTGGTCAACCCAGATCATAGAATAGAATTTAGAATCTAGAATTCAGAATTAAGAATCTAAATCATATGAAGTATAGCAAGAAACACTATTTTATTTCAACAATTTTATATTGGACTTTGCCGGCAGGAATAGTGACTTCAACTAAATCACCGACTCTTTTATTTATTAAAGCCTGACCGATTGGAGAATTTTGCGATAGTTTTTTATTCATGGGATCAGCTTCGAATTCGCCCACAATTTGAAATAATTCTTTTTTTCCGTTTACTTCGACAGTGACAGAGGTACCAACTTCAACAGAGTTACCGCCATTATGGTTTTCAACTACTTCCACTGTTTTTAGAATTTCTTCTATCTCCTGTATCCTGCCTTCAACAAAAGCCAGTCCGTCTTTGGCAGCCGAATATTCGCTGTTTTCGGAAAGATCACCCATGGCACGGGCTTTTCCTAGTCGATCAATGGCTTTCGGTTTTTTATTTTTTACTAAATCCTGATACTCTTTTTGCAAAGAATCGTATCCTTGTTTGGTTAATTGTATTTTTGCCATATGTGTTTTCTGCCATAACTTCCCTCAAGACTTAACTCTTCGCTGTTCGCTCGACGTCTTGAGGAGCGTTTATTGGCGGATTTAACTTTCGCTAATCTTCGTTACGTTCAGAAAGCGAAAGTAAAAAAAACAAAAAATCCCCATGAGCGCTTTTTAATTTAGGGGATCAATGGTAAAATATTACTAAATTGTTCTTTGAAAGTCAATGCTTCGACGTTGCTCAGCATTGATCCTGAGCGAAGTCGAATGGATCAAATTTTTGGAAGGTCCTATCGTCTAGTGGTTAGGACGGCAGGTTCTCATCCTGTAAACATCGGTTCGATTCCGATTAGGATCACTGTAAATTCTTAAGAATTTACAGTGTAAACACTTTTTTTATTTAGCTTCTAGCTCAAATATCTTATTATGCCATTCCCAGAATTTGCCTTGATCAGCGCTGCAAAGAGAGGCTTCGGCGGCTTTTTGGGCATTTGGATGAATATTGATTAATGGAAATTGTTTGAAATACAATTTCACATCATTCTTGTATTCACTTAAAATTTGTTTAACGGTTGGATAAGCTCGAACACAGAAAGGACATTCAAAATCAGAGAATTCGACAATTGTTACCTTCCCGTTTTTTGCACCAGTTGATGGTGTATTGGTTATATCAACTTCTTTAGCGACTGGATTAAAAGCTTTGTTTTGTGCATCAGAACAATATTTCTGTAAGTCGACTGAATACGCGGTACAGTCAGATGATGCCGTGCCAGCAATTTGTTTATCAATTATTTCTTTAAAGAATTGAAAAGGAAAAGCGCCGCCTAAGAACTGTCCATTAATAAAAAATCCCGGTGTTCCTTGAACTCCAACGCTTGAGCCAAACTTAATATCGTTCTCAACTAAAGTTTTTTTCTCATTCGAATCAAGACATTTATTAAATTTTCCGGTGTTCAAACCAAGTTCTTTAGCATATTTTTTAAGATTTTTAACAGATAGAGGTGATTCTTGTTGGACAGCAGCGGCTCCACCAGTAGCTCCCGAAGCAATCTTTTTCTCAAGAGTAATGACTTTAACTGTTAAAAAAATAAGAAAAAGAGTAATTACTCCCATCATCACGTAAAGAATGTTGTTGTTTGGAACCATCGATCCATTATTTTGTTTTTTTGATCTTGCCATATTTTTAAAAAAAAATTTATAAATAATAATTTGTTATCTAATAACAATACCGATTTTTAAATTTTTGTCAAGGGGAATAAGGAATGATTACTTCGCATAAATACGATAAAGATTACTGCCGATTTTTTCGAATTTATAGATTTCGATTCTTCCGATCTCTGAAGTGTTTTTGACATGGGGTCCGCCACAAAATTCCATTGAATAGTCTTTAATAAAATATACTTTTACCATGTCTGGATATTTTTCCCGAAAAAATGACTTGGCTTTCAGTTTTAAAGCTTCATCTTTGGAAATTATCTTAAAAGAAACCGGAAGTTTTTCTTGAATTTTTTCATTGACAGTTTTTTCAATTTCTTTTAGTTGTTCCGGTAAAGGTTTTGTGGTTGAATAAAAATCAAAACGCAATCTCTCACCGGTAATATGTGATCCTTCCTGTCTGATGGATTTCCCCATCATATCAAAAAGCGCCTGATGTAGCAGGTGTGTTGCCGTATGGTATTTAATGGTTTTTTCGCTGTGGTCAGCCAATCCTCCTTTGAACATTCCGGATGATGAAGTCCGGGAAAGATTCTTATGCTTTTCAAACTCTATTTCAAATTTTTTTTTATCAATATTAAAGCCTTTCTCTTTTAAAAGTTCTTGAGTTAACTCCATGGGAAATCCATAACTTTGATACAAATCAAAGACTTGTTTACCAGTTGGTTTCTCAATTTTTCCCAAAATCTTAAGACCGTTCTTTAAGGTTTTGTTAAATCGATTAATCTCCTCTTCAATCACAGGCTGGATTTTTTTAATATCAGAGTCAACAAAATAAACATCTTTATAAATATTAATAATTGCTTTTACCGCCGGAATAAGATCCTTGGCGTAAACAGTCTCACCTTTTAGTTGGAGCATTTTTACGGAAATTCTTCTTAATAGCCGGCGCAAAAAATAGCCCCGTTCTTTATTTGACGGGACAACATCAATGTTAATAAGCGAAGAGGCGGCTTTGAGATGATCAGCAATGATTCTGATTTTTTGTTTATTGGTTTCGCTGCTATAAGTTTTACTGCTGACTTTTTCAACAGTAGAGATTATTGGTTGATAAAGACTGGTCAAAAAAACATCAGGATTGTTATTTGTTACTGCTAAAATTCGCTCCATACCGCCGCCAAAGTCAACATTTTTTTTAGGAAGTTCGGAGAAAATGCCATCATTATTTTTTTTATATTCCATAAAAACAGAGTTCCCTATCTCCATAAATCTTCCACAATCACAATTAGGATGACATTTCTCTCCAAATTTTTTGTCGTGGAGGACTTGTGTAAATTCATAAAATACTTCGGAGTCTGGTCCGCCCGGCTCGCCAGCAGGCATATTATCAGGAATTCCGGCTCTTGACCACCAGTTATTTTCAGGTCCGTACTTAAAAATTTTTTCTTCAGGAACACCTAATTTTTTCCAGATCTCAAAGGATTCTTTATCCGCGGGCAGGTCTTTGGTTCCGGCAAATACGGAAACATAAAGTTTTTCCTTAGGAAGTTTTATTACTTCAGTCAAAAATTCCCAAAACCAAACCAGCTGTTCCTTTTTAAAATAATCGCCCAAAGACCAGTTGCCCATCATCTCAAAAAAAGTAGTGTGGCGGTTGTCACCAACCTGATCAATATCTTGACTTCTAAAACACGGTTGAATATTATACAATCTATTTCCTTGGGGATGAGGCTCGCCCAAAAGATAAGACACTAAAGGTTGCATCCCGCTGCCGGTAAATAAGGTGGTAGGATCATTTTGGGGAACTAAAGGAATTGGTGGCGACTCTTTATGGTCTCGTTTTTTCCAAAAATCAATAAATAGTTTTCGAAGGTGGACATGAGTTAATAACATATTGTAGAATATTATAACATTACACTTAAATCAAATCTCAAATATCAAAGATCAAAAACAAGTGTAAAGTTTAAAACTTTTAACTTTGAAATAAAATTTGATATTTGATCTTTAAGTTTTGAGATAAATATATGCTTATAAAGACATCCGATACTAATAGAATAAAGTCTATTTTTAGTAAAATCAATCTCCCACAACCTAATTCCCATAAGGGCCAGAACGGCCGAGTCCTTATCATTGGCGGTTCATCACTTTTCCATTCAGCCTCGCTTTGGGCAGCAGAAGTAGCTTCTCATTTTGTTGACATGGTTCATTATTCATCAACAAAAGAAAATGAAGAAATATTTTTGTCACTAAAAAAAAAGTTTCATAATGGGATAATTGTTCCTCAGGAAAAACTAATGGAATATGTAAAAGAAGATGATGCAATTTTAGTTGGGTCTGGAATGGTAAGACAAGATCAAAAATCAAATATCAAATATCAAAACGACATATTAAAAATAAAAAATGAAGCAGAATACACTAGAGAATTGACATTTTATTTAATAAACAATTTTTCTGAAAAGCAGTTTGTTTTTGATGCTGGGGCACTACAAATGATGGATAAGGAATGGTTATTGAAATTAAAAACACCCGCGATTATCACCCCGCACCAAAAAGAATTTGAAAAACTTTTTGGTCAACCAATATTAAATTTAACCATTGAAGAAAAAACAAAGATGGTTGAAGAAGCGGCAAAAAAATATAAAGCAATTATTTTATTAAAAGCAGTGGTTGATATTATTTCCGACGGCAAACAAACTTATGTGGTCGAAGGCGGTAATGCCGGTTTGACTAAAGGCGGCACTGGTGATATCCTCGCCGGTCTGACAACAGCTTTGTCAGCCACTAATCAGGCTTTGATTAGCGCTGTCTCCTCTTCAATTTTACTTAAAGTAACCGGAGATAAGCTTTTTCAATCAAAAGGATATTGGTATAATATAGATAATATTATTGAATTGATTCCGGAAGTTTTGAAAAGGTCCGTCCCTTTAGGGTCGGACCTTATATAAAATATTCGACTATGAAAAAAGAAACTTTAGTGGCAATTTTTTTAGGTTTGCTTTTCGGCGGGATCGTGGCCGTTGCAATCTCTTTTAAAAGTAAAGAAATAGAGTTAGCAAAAAATAAAATTATTGTTCCGCCTAAAGAGAAAAATGTCTCTCCTAATTTATCCGGAACTGAGCTGCAACCTTTAGAGTTGATTGAACCGGCTGATAAAGCAATTTTCGAAAACAACACAATTCATCTTAAAGGCACAGCCGCTAAAGATTCGTTAATAGTAGTTCAATCACCGATTAAAGACTTAATTGTTAGCAATAAACAGGAAAAGTTTGACTTGGAATTTCCTTTAGCTCTGGGAGAAAACTCAATTAAGATAGTTGTTTATCCGAAAGAAAAGCAGTTCAGGCCGCAGGAAAAATCGATAAAAGTTTATTTTATTGATAGCGAACTATGAAGAAAATAATTCAATATTGTTACATTGTTTCATTGTTATATTGTTTAGTAACAAGTTCTTTTGTGGCAGCGCAGACAAAAACATTGACCCCTTCAGAAACAGCCTCATCATTACCAACAGTTGTAGTTGATAAAGATATCCAACTTTTGAAGGATAAAATTGCAAACAAGGTTTCCGAAATTAGAAAGCAAAATAACAGGGCCGTCTCCGGTTTTGTGGTCAGTAATGATGGGAATACGATGAAAATCAATAACAACGGTGAAGAAAATCAGGTAAAGTTTGACAATACTTTAACAAAATATTTTAAGATTTTAGGAACGCAAAAAAAAGAAATAAAAGCCGATGATATTAAGAAAAATGATTATGCAATTGTTAGCGGAGTCGTGGCTGATAATATTATTAGTGCCAATGTTGTTTTGATTGATGAAAACTTTTTGGTTGATTCAGGGAAAATTATCGAGATTAATAAAGATAGTTATAATATTAAAGTTTTGACCAGCGATAAAAATACCTACAGTTTAGATATTGAGACTTATACCAAGCAGTTTATAGTTAATATTAAAACGCTAGATTTGGAACGAGTTGGTTTTAGCAAAATTAAAGAAGGCGATACTGTTCATTTTGTCGTCAAGAAGACTGGTGAGGAAAAAAATAATAATTATTCGGCCATAAAGATTTTGATAATGCCGCAGGAATATTTCATTAAGTAATGACATTGTTATGTCAGTTATTGTGTTAACGAGTTAACGGGTTAACGGGTTTTCCAACTAACTCGTTAACTTTTTAACCCTTTAACAGGGTAACTAATTTAACCAGTTTTAGTATATATGTTCAACTTATTCAAAAAATTTTTCGATTACAATCAGAAAGAAATCAATCGATTGCAAAAAAAAGTTGAAGAGATTAATCAGATGGAAGATAAAACCAGAGATTTGAAAGACAGTGATTTTCTTTCCGAAACGAAAAAACTTCAAGAAATAGTTCGGGGAGACGAAAATAAAATTAATGAGATTTTACCTTGGGCTTTTGCTCTTACGCGTGAGGCGGCCCGACGGACTTTGGGACAGCGTCATTTTGATGTTCAGTTAATGGCAGCTTTAACTCTTCATGAAGGAAAAATCGTCGAACAAAAAACCGGCGAGGGAAAAACTCTTTCTTCAGTGCCGGCTTTATATTTGAATTCTTTATCCGGTCAAGGAGTTCACTTAGTGACGGTTAATGATTATTTGGCGAGACGCGATTGCGGTTGGATGGGAACGATTTTTAATTTTTTGGGGTTAACAACAGCGGCAATGATTTCAGAAAGATCCTTTCTTTTTGACCCAAACTATAATGATAAAGAAGCAATGGATTGGCGTTTACAACATCTGCGACCAATTTCCCGGAAAGAAGCTTACTTGGCTGATATTACCTATGGAATCAACAGCGAGTTTGGTTTTGACTATCTGCGTGATAATATGGCGCAAAATCCAACTGACACCGTCCAAAGAAAATATCATTTTGCCATTATTGATGAAGCAGATTCGGTTTTAATCGATGAAGCGCGGACACCTCATATTATTTCCGCTCCCAATCAAGAAGATACTTCCAAATATTATCTTTATCCTAAAATTCTTAATCAACTTGATGAAAAAAAAGATTTTGTTATTGATGAGAAATTAAGAACAGCCAACTTAACCGATGGAGGAATAAAAAAGATAGAATCGATTTTAAAAGTTTCTAATATCTATGAAAAAGATTTTGAGACCCTTTTTCATATTGAGGCGGCTTTAAAAGCCAAAACGCTTTTTAAATTAGACAAAGATTATATTGTTAAGGATAACGAAGTGATTATCGTTGATGAATTTACCGGTCGATTATTACAGGGAAGAAGATTCTCCGAAGGTCTTCATCAGGCAATTGAAGCCAAGGAAAATGTGACAATCCAGAGGGAATCAAAAACCCTGGCTACTGTTTCTTTACAAAATTATTTTAGGATGTATAAAAAATTAGCCGGGATGACAGGAACAGCCACTACTGAGGCGGAAGAGTTTCATAAAATTTATAATGTTGATGTGATTGCCGTTCCCACTCATATGCCGATGCAGAGGAAAGATCAGGCGGACATGATTTACAAGACGGAAAAAGGAAAGTTTGGAGCGGTGGTTGAAGAAATTGCCAATAACTATAAAATCGGCAGGCCAATCTTAGTTGGTACGACTTCAATTGAAAAAAATGAATATTTATCTTCACTGTTAAAAAGTAAAGGAGTACCGCATCAATTATTAAACGCCAAGAATCATGAAAAAGAAGCAAAAATTATTTCCATGGCCGGTGAAAAAGGAGCAGTAACGGTCGCCACTAATATGGCCGGTCGAGGAGTAGATATTGTTCTTGGAGGAAGCCTGCCGGCAAAATCCGAAGATTCCTTCGATAAAACTCAGGATAAACAAAAATCAATAAATGAGTGGCAGAAGAAACATGATGAAGTAGTTGAATTGGGTGGACTTTATGTCTTAGGAACAGAAAAACACGAATCGCGGCGAATTGATAATCAACTGCGCGGCCGCTCCGGCCGGCAGGGTGATCCGGGCGAATCAAGATTTTTTGTGGCTCTTGAAGATGATTTAATGAGAATCTTTGGCGGTGAGCAGATATCAAAGATGATGACTTTTTTAAATTTTCCCGAAGACCAACCTTTGACTCATTCTATGGTTTCCAAAGCGATTGAACAGGCTCAAGTAAAAGTCGAAGGATTTAATTTTGATATCAGAAAACACTTAGTTGATTTTGACGACGTTTTAAATAAACAAAGAGAAATTGTTTATGAACTGCGAAGAAAGATGCTTTTTGGCAGTAAAGATGATGCCGGTTTTAAAGAGACAATTTTAGATATTTTTAGGGAAGAAACCAACGTGTTGGTCAACAACTATATGGTTAATGTTGGGGAGCTAATTAATGAAGATAAAATTAAGTTAATTCAAGAATTAAATATGATAATTTCTTTTGAGGAAAAAGAATTAAAACCATTGGTCGAGTCAAAAAATGGAGAAAAAATTATTGAGTTTTTAAATCAGGCGATTGATAAACAATATAATGCCCGGGAGAAAAAATTAAGTAAAGAAATCTGGGGAGATGTCGTGCGGACAGTGGTTTTGTCAACGATTGATAAATTTTGGATGGATCATTTGACGGCAATTGAGGATTTGCGGGAGGGAATTAATTTGCGCGGTTATGGCCAACTCGATCCATTAGTCGAGTATAAAAATGAAGCCTATTCAATGTTTGAAAGATTAATTGGTGATATTAATTTTGAGGTGACGAGACGGTTGTTCAAGATTGAGATTAATGTAGGGACAGGTCGAGACCTGTCCGTACGGGACAATCAACAACCAAAGATGGTTTTGCAATCGGCCTCAGCAATTGATCCCTTCAGTCAGTCGCAGCAGCAACAAAAATCCGATGCAGTTCCTCAACAAATAAATAATCCTCATAAAAAATTAGGCCGCAACGATCCCTGCTGGTGCGGGAGCGGTAAAAAATATAAGAAGTGTCACTATTCGAATTAACTTAAATAGTAAAAGTGAAAGTTGATTTCACTACATTATATTAATATAATGTAGTAGTTGTTGGCAGTTAGGAAATTATATGTCAACCGAAGTTTTAGATAGTATTGCCGGGATTGAAACCGAATGGATTTTTGATACGATCTTTCTTTTATTTTTACTGCCTTTTTTTGCCATCATGAACACGTAAAGAGTTTATAAAGTTAATAAAGTTATTTTTTTGCCGGACAGGAACTCCATAATCCACGATTATTTTCTTTGGCTTCTGTTTGGGCTTCTAAAAATTGTTGATAATATTTGACATCAGGCGGAAAAGTTGAAACTTGAGCAAATCCTTGACGGACAAAATAATCGTTGACAAATATAACTTGCCCTGAGCCTGTTTGCGGTGAGTTTATCGAATCCGTCGAAGGGTCTCCGACCCAGACATATCTTAGCAGACGTTTGTATTTGTCAATTTCAGAAACATCTTTTTGGATAAAGACTTCTTTTCCCTCAACTAACTTTTTATTTTCATCAGCTGCTTCCTGAGCAAAACATCCTACCGGTTTTCTCGGATCTTTCAATTCTGGAGTATTTATCCCAATATATCTTACCTTTTTATTTCCCTCAATCACAATTGTATCTCCGTCAATGACATAAAGGACTTTGACCAATTGTTTTTCATAATTGGTAATTGTAGGGGTCAGGCATGCCTGACCCGTACATGTTGGAATTAAAGAAATCTTCGGCAATTGATTGCGGTTAAAGAATAGTTGAAGAATAACGAAAATTAATGCTAAAACATAAATTGTTTGTTTTTTAATCAGTCGATTCATTGTGATATTTTATTTTACCGTCACACTTTTAGCCAAATTTCTCGGTTTATCAGGATCGGCGCCGCGGCCGACTCCAAGATAGTATCCTAATAGTTGTCCGACGATGATGTTGGAAAAGATTGTTAGATCTCCAAGATCAGGGGTTTTTATTAAAATATCAAATTCGTTTGACTCGAAAGGTGAGATGCCGATGATTAGACCGCCGCGGGCTTTGAGTTCGGCGGCGCTGGATAAGACTTCGTCTTTAACTTCGTCCTGCGACGCCAGAACAAAACAAGGCGTACCTTTTTGAATTAAAGTAATAACTCCATGTTTTAGTTCTCCGGCGGCAAAAGGCTCGGCGTGGATATAGCTGGTTTCTTTAATTTTTAAAGCAAATTCCAATGCAGCCGGATAGTTTAGATGCTTACCAATTAAATACATATGTTCCTCATTCATTAACATTTTCGCCGTATCAATTAATTGATTAATTAATACAGGATTAAGCCAGTTTTTTAATATTTCACTTAAATTATTTATTTTTTCTTGTCCGATTTTGTACCTATCTGTGACGGCCGTTGCCAATAGGTAAAGAGTAGAAAGTTG
>CAZJKY010000007.1:12861-15016 GCA_964546915.1 uncultured Gammaproteobacteria bacterium
TGTGTTGGGTGTGTTTGGTGGGTTGGTTAAGAGTAGAAAGTTGCGAGGTAAAGGCTTTAGTGGAGACGACCGCTATTTCCGGTCCGGCTGAGACAGGTAGAATTACGTCAGCCATTCGCTCTAAAGTTGATCCGCGGGCGTTGACAACAGCAATGATCTGTCCGCCTCTTTTTTTTGCTTCGCGGACGGCAATTAAAGTATCGGCAGTCTCTCCTGATTGAGAAATGGCAAAGACCAAAGTTTTTTCATCGATAAATTTCGAAAAAGGCATAAACTCATAAGCAGGAATTGCTTGGGCGTCAATCCCTTGTTCGGCAAAAAAATATTTAGCCGCCAGGGCACAGTAAGAAGCAGTACCGCAGCCGGTTAAAACTACTTTATATCCAAACTTAATTTTATTAGCCAGTTCTAAGATTTCTTTTTCATTAATCGAGGTGGTTTTTGGAATAATTTTAAGTTGTTCATAAATTTCTTTAATTAAAAAATGAGGATAGCCGCCTTTTTCTGCGTCTTCTAATTTCCAATCAAGAGTTTGCGGAGTGAGAATTTTTTCTTTTTCGGTTTCTAAATCAAAAAGCTTGATTCCTGTTTTACTTAAGACAACCGCCTCGCCGTCGTTTAAGAAATAAACTTTGTTGGTTTCTTTCAAAAAAGCCGGGACATCGGAGGCAAGAAAATATTGATTTTTTCCAAGACCAACTACTAAGGGTGAACCGTTACGGCAGGCAATAATCGTTTGGGAATTTAGATCCAAAACAGCAATAGCATTGGAACCTCTTAAAATTTTAAAAATCTCAAAGACAGCTTGAGTGATTGATTTAGTGTTTGATTTTTCTTCTATCAAGTGAGCGATTACTTCGGTATCGGTCTCGGAAATAAATTGGTGACCTTTTTTTAGCAGATCTTCTTTGATTTCTTGATAGTTTTCCACAATCCCATTGTGAATGACCGCTAATTTTTTTGTGCAGTCAAGATGAGGATGGGCATTAATATCAGTGACGCCGCCATGAGTGGCCCAGCGAGTATGACCTAAAGCAATTGATCCTTGAGCTAGGTTAGTTTGAGCCTCTCCAATTTTGCCAATATGTTTGTCCACCCTAAGGGTGTCCGAAGCTAAAGGTTTAATGGCGATTCCCCAGGAGTCATAACCACGATATTCTAGTTTTTTTAGTCCTTCAAGAACGGTTTGAGCCGCCTGGTTTTTTTTGTCGTTAATAATACCAAAGATTCCACACATAGTAAAATAATATCAAAATAATCCAATTTGGTCTGGTTTTTCTTTTTTTATTTCTTCAGATTTTTTAACAGCTTCTTTTTCTCTAAAAATTCTTTTTACGAGCGAGTTCATTTGATATTTAGTGAGAAAGTCAATCAAATCTTTTTTAAAACTTTTGAATTTTAGTTTTTCAATATCAAGATCAATATCAACATCGGTAAGAATGGTAGCTAATTTTTTGGAGACATAAACTTTGTCCCTTTCTTTTTCAAGAATCTCTTTGACTTTTTCCGATTCAACCTGTCTTAAATTTTTATATATGTTATCAACAGTTCCAAACTGATGAATTAGTTTGGAGGCGGTTTTTGGTCCGATGCCCGAAGCCCCCGGATAGTTGTCAGACGGATCGCCGGCCAAAGCTTTATATTCGACGATTTGATTGGGAGAAACATCAAGTTTTTTTTCAACTTCTGACTTATCAAAAATCTTTATATTAGCTAATCCTAATTGGGGGGCGGCCACAAAAACATTATCAGTTATCAATTGAAAGATATCTTTGTCTCCGGTGAGAATAACAACTCTGAATTTGTTAGTCTCAAAAATTCTTGTGATTGTTCCAATTAAATCATCAGCTTCAAAGCCATCTTTTTCTATTCGATTAATACCGGCCGCATCAAGAGCCTGTTTAACCAAAGGAATCTGGATAATAAAATCATCCTCTATTTTCGGCCGTTGGATTTGATATTTCTTAAACAGTTTATTTCTGAAAGTAGGTTTGGGAGTATCAAAACAAGAAATTAAGTAATTTGGCTTAAAATCACCAACAACTTTATAAAGCATGGAAATATAACCGTAAACAACATTGGTCGGAGTGCCATCAGTTGATTTAAAAGGAGGCAGGGCATGATAAGCGCGGTGCATGATAGCGTTGCCGTCGAT
>CAZJKY010000008.1:0-13074 GCA_964546915.1 uncultured Gammaproteobacteria bacterium
TGTGTTGGGTGTGTTTGGGGGGGTTTTGGATTAAATAAGTTTTATTCTTTAGGAAAAACTAAAAAAAGCCGCAGTTATTATTTGAAAGATATTTTACCGGTAGTTCTTTTTTCGCCGGAACAAATAGAGATAATTAACGGGACGCCGTCGACTAGACGAGATTATTTTGATAAATTTTTGTCAGGGATAGACGCAGAATATAAAAAACGCTTAATCAATTATCAGCAGGCTTTAAGAAAAAGAAATAAGATTCTGGAAAAAACCTTTAATATCGTTGATTTAAAACAAGAGTTAAAATTCTGGAATGACTATTTAATTAATCAGGGAAATTATTTAATAGATAAAAGAAGAGAATATATTGAGTATTTAAATAGAAATAAAAAAATTGATTCTAAAGAATTTTTTATTGAATATGCAAGCAATGATATTAATATTGAAAGATTCAATGAATATTTTGATCACGAGATAAAGATAAGAAAAACTCTAATTGGGCCGCAAAAGGATGATTTTAAAATTTATTTTATCAATGATTTATCGTCTGATGGAGAGAATATTCATTATTACGGATCAAGAAGTGAACAAAGATTAGCACTTTTTTGGCTTAAGATTAACGAATTAAAATACTTGGAAAGTTTTTTTAAGAAAAAACCGATTCTTCTTCTTGATGATATTTTTTCAGAATTAGATAAGTCTAACAAAAAATTAATATTTAATTTAATCGATGACTATCAAACTGTTGTCACATCAACTGATAAGGAAATAATGAAGTTAATTAATCTTACGGATTACTCCCCGTACGATACCATAGATTTGTAAATCCTGATTTGGATAAAATGATGGGTATTTAGGATTGGCCGCTTCTAAATAATTTGTGTGTTTTTTTCGGTCTGTTTTCAAAATTTTTAAAGTCCATTCGTTGTCAATTTGAGCAAGAACAATACTGCCGGTAATGACGTCTTTTTTTCTTTCGATAATAACAATATCGCCTTCGAAAATACCAACTCCGGTCAGAGAGTCGCCGGAGACTTTAAGAAGAAATGACGTTTGAGGATTTTCGATTAAATAATCATCAATGGTTAGATAATCTTTATTTTCTTCAGCCAGAATTGGAAAGCCGGCCTTGATAATTCCCAAAAAAGGTAAAGCAAAGAATTTTTTAGTGGGAGAAAGTTTTTTACTATCTTTTTTAATAAATCCAAGACCTATTAATTTATTAATTATTTTAAAAACAGCATTTTTGGAAGAAATATTAAATAGTTTAAGCATCTCCGAATAAGAAGGCAGGCGGCGAAAGCGGCGGTAAAATTTTTTAATACTAAAAAGTCTGTCTTCGATCATGGTTACTAGTATAGTAAACAGTTGTTCACTTAAGCAAGTGATAATTATTATCGGTCATACCATTCTTCATGAAGAATGATTTTGGCGGAAGAGTCAATCATTAAATATTGGGCAAAGCCATATAAGATTGTTCCGCAGCAGGCAAAGTGATTTTTTTCGTCAATTTCGGCCCAATGATTATGACCAATAATTAAAAATTCGTTCTTCTTAATTGTTTTTATCGCCTTTTTTTTCGTAAAGTAGTTACGATAAGCAAATCTTAATTTTAAAAAATTTTGACCAAAAATATTAGTTAATAATTGTCTAATAAAATGTACTAATTTAACTATTAAACCGGCTATTGTCATAAAAATAGAATTTTTTTTAGATAATAAATCAGGAGTTTTTCTAAATCGTTGTCCATGTTCAAAAAGAAATATTTTATTACCTATTTTTAGTTGGAATTGGTCAGTTTGTTTGACCGAAAATAGATTAACTCTTTGATCAGAGAGTATTTTTTGATCATGATTACCATAGATATAGATAGCTTTTTTTGATTTAAGAACAGGAAAAAGTTTATTCCATTCAGAGTTAACAAAATCTTCAAACTTAATTATATAGCCATCAAAAAAATCTCCGTTAATAATTACCCGGTCAGCCGGTTCAATAATTTTTTTAAGATAGTTAAACTTTTTTTGATCAAAAGGAAGATAGAGGTGAGTGTCTGAAAAAACTAAAATTTTCATTTTTTTAACATTAGAGCGATAATATTTTTTGGCACTTCTTCATAGTGGCTTGGCTCCATGTAAAAAACACCGCGGCCTTCAGTCAAAGATCTGATTATGGTGGCATAACCGGAAAGTTCAGATAAAGGGACATGACTTTTAATGACAACAGCCCGACTTCTTTTTTCCGTTCCCAAAATTTTTCCTCTTTTTGAAGAAATATCACCGATAACCACTCCCATAAACTCTTCCGGAACCGTTACTTCTAATTTCATAATTGGTTCAACGAGAGTCGGACCGGCTTGTTTTACTGCGTCTTGTAGCGCCATTGATCCGGCGATTTTAAAGGCAATATCAGACGAATCAACATCATGATAACTTCCATCAAGTAGAGTGACTTGGAGATCGGTAACAGGATAACCTAAAAGAACTCCTTTTTCCGAAGCTTCAATTACACCTTTTTCGACAGAGGGAATAAACTCGGAAGGGATCGTGCCGCCTTTAATTTTGTTGACAAATTTCAAGCCTTCGCCTCGAGCCAAAGGTTCAATTTTAATAACACAGTGCCCATACTGACCATGACCACCGGTTTGTTTAATGTATTTTGCCTCAACCTTATCAACTATTTTTGTTACCGTTTCTTTGTAAGCCACTTGCGGTTTTCCGACCATGACATTCATTCCCATTTCCCGTTTCATCCGATCAACTAAAATTTCAAGGTGAAGTTCGCCCATACCAGACATGATTGTTTGATTGGTTTCATGGTTGACTTTGACTTTAAAAGTCGGATCTTCTTCAGCCAGTCTTTGTAGGGAATAAGATAATTTTTCTTGATCGGCTTTGGTTTTTGGTTCAATTGCCAAAGAGATAACCGGATCGGGAAAAGTAATCTGTTCAAGGATAATAGGATTGTTTTGATCGGCCAAGGTATCGCCGGTTTTTGAATCTTTTGGTCCGACTACGGCAATAATTTCTCCGGAGAAAGCCTTGTCAATCTCTTCCCGGTTATTAGCATGCATGAGTAAAATACGACTAACTCTTTCTTGTTTGCTACGGTTGACATTATAGATATATGATCCTGACTCTAATGTTCCCGAATAGATACGAAGATAAGTTAGTTTTCCCACATGAGGATCAAGTTGAATTTTAAAAGCTAATGCAGTGAATTTTTCTTCTGAAGTTAAACTTCTTTTTTCCTCTTTTTGAGTAATTGGATTGATTCCTTTTATTTCTTTTAAATCAACTGGAGAAGGAAGATAGTCAACAATAGCATCGAGAACAGGTTGAACGGCTT
Source organism: uncultured Gammaproteobacteria bacterium (assembly GCA_964546915.1). Classification (GTDB taxonomy): domain Bacteria; phylum Patescibacteriota; class Microgenomatia; order UBA1406; family GWC2-37-13; genus GWC2-37-13. The sequence continues at coordinate 3,337 of CAZJKY010000008.1, forward strand.
TGTTTCGCAGAGAAGTTCCGCAATAGATAGGAACGATTTTATAAGCAATCACTGCTTTTCTTAAGGTTTTTTTTAGTTCATCAACAAAGATTTCTTCACCATTTAAATATTTATTTAAAAGTTCATCATCATGTTCGGCAATCTGTTCAACTAATTTAGCGCGAGCTTTGATGACTTTATCTTTAATATCAGCTGGGATTTCATCGGTAACCGTGTATTTAATTCCTTGACTGTCTTTATCCCAGACTTTGGTTTTTAAAGTTAAAAGATCAATAATCCCTTTAAATTCTGATTCTTTTCCAATAGGAAAGGTCATAATAATTGGGTTGGCTCCCAATCTCTCTCTTATCTCATCTACTGTGGCTTCAAAATCAGCTCCAAGCTTATCCATTTTATTAATAAAGCAGATACGAGGGACTTTATATTTATCAGCTTGGCGCCAGACTGTCTCCGATTGACTTTGAACTCCTTCTTCGGCATCAAAAACGACAACACCTCCATCTAAGACTCTCAAAGATCTTTCGACTTCAGCAGTAAAATCAATATGACCGGGAGTATCAATGATATTGATTCTTGTTTCATTCCAAAAGGTAGTAGTGGCGGCAGAAACAATCGTAATACCTCTTTCCCGTTCCTGAGGCATCCAGTCGAGTTGTGTAGTTCCTTCGTCAATATCACCGATTTTATAGGTGCGGCCGGTATAAAAAAGAAATCTTTCGCTAGTAGTGGTTTTTCCCGAATCAATATGGGCAATAACACCAATATTTCTAATTTTATCGAGTGGAACGTTACGATTTTTAGTAATAACAGATTGTTGAGTCATAGTTGTGAAGAATTACCATTTAAGGTGGGCGAAGGCTCTATTGGCTTCGGCTAATTTTTCGGTTTGTTGTTTTTTTGCCACGGCTTGGCCTTGATTTTTGGCCGCCTCGACAATTTCGATTAATAATTTTTTATCAAAAGTATGAAACTCTTTATTAGGTCTTGATTTGGCCGCATCAATAATCCAGTTTAAAGCTAATTTAAGTTTTCTTTCTCTTCTTACTTCAATTGGAACCAGATATGAGGCACCGCCGAGACGACGAGGTTTAACTTCATGAATAGGGGAGACATTATTAATGGCTTGACGTAATAATTTTAAAGGATCGTCTGACTGTTTTTTTAATTCAACAAAAACTTTATAGACAATTCCTTCAGCGACGGATTTTTTTCCGTTGAGCATTAAATAATTAATTAATTTTGCTACTTCAAGACTGTTAAAAAGTTTATCTTTTTTAACCGGTCTTTTTTTATAACTGTGACGTGGCATATTTATTTATTGTACGGAACGGTTTTAAACCGTTCCCTACATTTAATTTACGCACTTTTAACTTGCGGTCTCTTTGTTCCATACTTAGATCTTGAGGTGACTCGTTTATCGACTCCGGCCGTATCAAACTTTCCTCTGACAATATGATATTTAACGCCTGGCAGATCTTTTACTCTTCCACCTTTGACTAAAACAATTGAATGTTCAGCTAGATTATGACCGACTCCTTGAATGTAAGCGGTCACCTCCATCTTATTTGACAGTCTGACTCTGGCAACTTTTCTTAAAGCTGAGTTTGGTTTCTTTGGCGTCATTGTTCTGACAATCGTGCAGACACCACGCTTAAGAGGATTATTAGTTTTATTGTACTTCCTTTTTAATGAGTTAAAACTCATTTTAAGGGCAATTGATTTTGATTTTTTAATCCTGTTTTTTCTTTTCTTTTTTATCAGTTGATTGATGGTCGGCATATTGATTGGTAAATCTACCGTAATATTTTTCGATTAATTCTTGAGTAACTGGAATTAATCTGCCAATTATAACATTTTCTTTTAATCCTAACAAGTAATCTGTTTGGCCTTTGATAGCGGCCGAAGAGAGAACTCCGGTGGTTTGTTCGAATGATGCGGCTGACAACCAAGAGTCGGTATGGATGGCGGATCGGGTAATTCCCAAAATTGAGACTTTGCCGGTGGCCGGTCTTTCACCTTTGGAAAGGACGCGTTTATTTTCCTCACCAAAACGAATCCTTGAGACAACCTCATCTTTAATGAGTGAAGTATCGCCTTCATCTTCAATAATTACTTTATCACTCATTTTTCTAATAATTACTTCGAAATGTTTATCATGAATGGGAATACCTTGAGATTCATAAACACTTTGAATTTCGTCTAACAAATAAATTTGGGCGGCCCGCAGGCCTTTAATTGCCAAAATATCATGAATATCAAGATAACCCTCTGATAAAGGTGTGCCAACGCTAATTAAATCGCCGTCTTTTATTTTAAGTTTTTGCGCCTTAGGAATAGTGAATTTTTGTTCTTTAATGGTCGATTCTTTATTGCTGGAAACAATAGTAATGTCATAGATTTCTTTTTCCGTGTCTTCCAAAATTGACACTTTACCGGATATTTCTGCAATCGGAGAAACAATTTTTGGAGTTCTTGTTTCAAACAACTCCTCAACTCTTGGCAGACCCTGAGTCACATCGGATATAACAATTCCACCAAAATGTCTGACTCTCATAGTTAATTGAGTGCCTGGTTCCCCAATTGACTGAGCGGCCATCACTCCAACCGGAACCCCGATTTCCACCGGTCTATTGTTAGAAAGATCAGTTCCATAACATTTTTGACAGACTCCATAAGTAGAATTACAGTATAAAGGGGAACGAACTGTGATTTTGTTAATCTTGTTTTTTTCAATTAGAGTAGTTTTTTCATTATCGATTAGTTCATTGGCTTTAATGATAATTTCTTTATTTTCATTAACAATGTCATTAAGAATATAACGATTTTTTATTCTTTCTTTAAATTTATCTCCTCGAGATGAGTTTGTTGAAACAGTTAATCCTTCCTTAATTTGACAGTCTTCTTCGCGAACAATCATGTCATGAGAAGTATCAACTAATCTTCGCGTTAGATATCCGGCGTCGGCGGTTTTCAAAGCCGAGTCGGTCAGACCTTTTCTTGCTCCTCGGGCAGAAATTACATATTCAAAAATAGAAAGACCTTCACGATAATTAGATTTAGTGGGGACTTCGATAATTTTTCCCATCGGGTCAACCACCAGTCCTTTAATGGCCGCTAACTGTTTTAATTGTTCTTTTGAAGCTCTCGCGCCACCGGATTTTATGATTATTTTTACCGGATTTTCTTCATCAAGAGCGTTCCAGGTTTTATCAGCCAATCTTTCCGTAACGTCAATCCAAAGCTTATTAGAATAGCGTTTCTTTTCTTCAGAAGTCAATAGTCCTTGTTCAAAATTTTTAGTAATTTTTTTAATTTCATTTTCAGCTTCCTCGATGATTTTTTTCTTTTCCGGAATTATTTGACAGTCAAAGATCGAGAGAGATAATCCTCCGGCAATGGTGGAAGCCCAGAAACCGATTTCTTTAAGTTTATCGATTAATTGACCGACTTTTTCATTTTCAAATATTTTCATAGCGGCAACAACAATATTTTTCAAATCAGACGCTTTTACTTCTTGATTAATAAACTGGAGTTCGGTCGGCAGAGCTTGATTAAAGATTATCCGACCAACCGTTGTTTTAAGGATTTTACCGTTGACCTTTATCATTATTGGTTGGCGAAGCATTAGTTTATTAGTCAAATAAAAGTTGATAGCTTCTTCTCCGGTTGAATAAAATTTCAGATCTTCATCTTTTTCTATATCCAGATGACTGTCAACTGTAGTTAAATAATAACAACCGAGAGCCATTTCTTTATTAGGAAGAACGATCGGTGAGCCATCAGACGGTTTAAGAAGATTGTGATAAGGGAACATTCTCTGTTTTACTTCATCAATCGCTTTACTTGATAAGGGTAAAAATACGCCCATAGCATCACCATCGAAATCAGCATTATATCCGGAACAGACAGCAGGATGAAGTTTAATGGCGTAATCGTCGGTTAAGACCGGATAAAAACCAAGAATAGAAAGCTTGTGTAAGGTTGGGGCTCGGTTAAGAAGGATTGGATGATCTTTGGTAATTTCTTCCAGTATGTCATAGACGACCGGTTCTTTTTTTTCCAAAAATATCTTGGCGCTTTTTATATTCGGGGCTAAACCACGAATAATAATTTCATGGAGAAGATAGGGTTTAAATAATTCCAAAGCCATCTCTTTGGGAAGACCGCATTGATTAAGTTTTAATTCCGGACCAACAATAATGGTCGAACGGCCAGAGTAATCAACTCTTTTTCCCAATAAATTTTGGCGGAAACGACCCTGCTTACCTCTCAAAATATCTGATAAGGACTTTTGCACTTTAGTGGCCGCTCCGGTGGTCCGGCTTTTGCCTCGAGATTTTTGCAGATCAATCAAAGAGTCGACCGCTTCTTGTAGCATTCTTTTTTCATTTCTTAGAATTATTTCAGGAGCTCCCAAATCGATTAATTGTTTGAGACGATTATTTCTATTGATGACGCGGCGATAAAAATCATTAAGATCAGAAGTAGCAAACTTTCCTCCCGGCAGCTGAACGACCGGTCGAAGATCAGGCGGTATCACCGGCGGGACGGTAAGAACAATCCATTTTGGATCGATTTTAGCTTTAATAAACGCTTCAAGAACCCGGGCTTTTTTAAGGAGTTTATTGCGTTTTTCTCCTTTAGCATCATTTAAAAATTCCAAGGCTTGAGAGTATAGTTTTTGTAAATCAAAGTTAGAAAGAATTTCATACAAAACTTCCGAACCCATACCAACATTTAAAAATTCATTGACCCCATTTTCTTTAAAAAATAAATAATCGTCTTCTTCAATGACGTCAAAAGATTTTATTGATCGAGCGATTTTAGAAACTCTTTCAAAATAGGCGGATTTTTTAGTTTTAGTATCGTTGAGTTCGTTTGACAACAGTTTTAATTGCTCTCTTTTTTTAAACTCGACTTCTTGTTTGGCAATTTCCCATTGTTCGCGATTTGTAATCTTTTTTTCTAACTGTTGATGCTGTTTATCAAAGCTTTCGTTAACTTCTTCTTCTTTTTTGGTAAAATCTTCTTCAATTTTTTTTAACTCGTCTTTTTGCAGTTGGTCAATGGTTTTTAAGACCTTTTTCTGATTTTCTTTATCAACTTCTTTAACTAGATAAAGAGCATAATAAATAATTCTTTCTAAGGCTTGAGGAGGAACACCTATAATTGTGCTGAGAATAGAAGAGGGGCCTTTAAAATACCAGATGTGAGCAATTGGAGAAGCTAATTTTATGTGGCCCATCCGTTCGCGTCTGACTGCCGAGGTCGTAATTTCAACACCACAGCGATCACAAACAATTCCCTTATAACGCATTCTTTTGTATTTACCGCAGTAACATTCATAGTCTTTAGTCGGTCCAAAAATTCTTTCGTCAAAAAGACCGTCTTTTTCCGCCCTAAAAGTTCGATAGTTGATTGTTTCCGGTTTAATAACTTCTCCATGTGACCATTTAATAATCGTTTCAGGAGATGCAAAAGTAATCCTTAATCCGGAAAAATCAACCGTATTAATATCTTCCATAAATAAAAATTCTAAATTTTAAATTACAAATTTCAAATAAATTCTAATTTTTAAATTCTAAACAGTTTATTATTTAGTATTTTAAATTTATTATTTATTTGTTTTTTGATATTTAGTGCTTAGAATTTACTTGGCATAGTCAATTGATAATCCTAAAGCATTAAGTTCTTTGACTAAGACATGGAATGATTCGGGAACTGACGATTGAGGAATATCAACTCCTTTTATAATTGATTCAAAAGCTTTAGTCCGACCACGGACATCATCACTTTTAATGGTTAATAGTTCCTGGAGAGTATATGGGACTCGATGCGATTCCAATGCCCAGACTTCCATCTCACCAAATCTTTGTCCACCCAGTTGGGATTTACCGCCTAACGGTTGTTGGGTGACAAGAGAGTAAGGTCCGACCGAGCGAGCATGAAACTTATCCTCAACCATGTGAATCAGTTTTATGATATAGCTGGTTCCGACGAGCGCTTTTCTTTCGTAAGGCAGGCCGGTCTGTCCGTCAAATAAAGTGACTTTATTGTCAATCGGCAGTCCGGATTTTTTTAATTCATTAGTAATGAAATCTTCCTTGATTTTTTCAAAAACCGGAATAGAGATAGCAGTGTTGGTATGTTTGGCAATCACTCCCATTAGATTTTCAAATAATTGACCCAAATTCATACGGGAAAGAATGGAAAGAGGGGATAAAATAACATCAACCGGTGTCCCATCCTCAAGATAAGGCATATCCCAAGCAGGAAGAATTTTTGAAATGACTCCTTTATTTCCATGGCGTCCGGCTAATTTGTCTCCAACGGATATTTTTCTAAGTTGGGCGGTATTAACAATAATCCTTTGTAAAACGCTTGGCTCGAGTTCATTAGGATCTTTTTTTCCATTGATTGTTTCAATATTAACTACATAGCCTTTTTTTCCATAAGGCATACGCAAAGAAGTATCTTTAATGTCTTTAGCTTTTTCGCCGAATATTGCCCGGAGCAATCTTTCTTCAGCAGTTAACTCTTTTTCACCTTTAGGAGCGACTTTACCAATGAGAATGTTTCCACCTTCAACTTCGGTACCAACGACGATTAACCCTTCTTTATCAAGATTCTGAAGAATTTCTTCTCTAACGTTTGGGATATCACGGGTGAGTTCTTCAGGTCCAAGCTTGGTATCAACCACATCGACAATGAATTCTTCCATTGTGATTGAGCTGAGGACATCTTCTTTAATTAATCGATCGGAAATAACAAAACCATCTTCATAACCTAGGCCGTTTAAAGAGGAATAAGCGACTAATAAATTTTTTCCCAAAGCTAAATGACCTTGATCGGTTGATGGGCCATCAATAATTACTTCACCTTTTTTTATTTTTTGATTTTGACTGACTTTTGGTCTTTGATCAAAAGAAACATTTTTGTTGGTGCGGACAAATCTTTCCAGTTGATATTGATAAGTTTTTCCACTTTTTCCTTTATAAATTATTTTTTGTCCATCAACGTATTTAACTACCCCATCTTCATTAGCTTTAATAGTTCGACCCAAGGCAATACTAACTTTTTTTTCCATTCCAGTGCCAACAATTGGCGCTTCAGGGTTAACCAAAGGTACGGCTTGACATTGCATGTGAGAACCCATTAAAGCCCGGCTGGCATCGTCGTTTTGGAGAAAAGGAATCAGTGATGCAGATGCTCCTAAAACTTGTCGAGGAGAGACATCAATTAAATCAACTTTTTCTATTGATACTTCGACTAAATCGCCATGGAAACGCGCGGTCACCATTTGATCAGTCAGATAACCTTTTTCATCAGTGTTAATATCGCTGGAGGTAATATAATAATTCTCTTCGTCATCTGCCTGAAGATAGATGATTTCATTAGAAGTTTTTATTTTTAATTTATCATTATTTTTTTCTTTAATTAATTTTTTATAAGGAGCTTCCAAAAATCCATATTTATTAACTTTAGCGTAAAGAGCCATGTAGGTGACAACTCCAATATTTGGTCCTTCCGGACTACGGATTGGACAGATTCTTCCATATTGAGATGAAGAAATATCACGGATAGAGAATGAAGCTCTTTCTTTTTCAATTCCACCGGGGCCACCAACCGTAATTCTTCTTAAGTTGTCGAGTTCGGATAAAGGATTGGTTTGATCAACAATGGTTGATAGTTGGCTGGTTCGATAAAAGGAATTAATGGCCACAATTAATGGTTTCGAGTTAACCACTTGAGAAGGAGCAACGTTCAATTCTTCACCAGATATTAAACTCATTCTTTCTTTTATCTCTCGCTCTACGCGAACCATTCCGACTCTGATTCCATATAAACTGATTAGTTCACCGACCGTTCTCAATCGACGGTTTCCTAGATGATCGATATCGTCAAAATCACCTTTATTTTTGGTTAAGGTCAGTAAATATTTAATAGTGGCAATAATATCAGCCTTGGTTAATAAACGATTTTCTTTTTTAATTTCAATATTAAGATTGAGTTTTTTATTAATTTTATAGCGGCCAACATCAGCTAACGAATAGCGTTTTTGATTAAAAAGAATATTATTAATCGTTTCGTAAGCATTTTCCAAAACTAAAGGCTCGCCCGGTCTGATCTTTCGATAGATTTCCAAAACGGCCTCATCTTTATTTTTGGTTTGATCTTTTTTTAGAGTCGGTAGAAGATATTTTTCTACCAAACCTTTATCAATGTCATTAAAGTAACTAACAATGTCATTATTATTATCATTTTCAAACACTTTAAGAAATACGGTTGATAAGAACTTTCTTTTTTTATTGATTTTCATTTCAATCAGACCGTTTTTATTAATCGTCAAATCAAGCCAGGCGCCGATATAAGGTCTGATCTCGGCATTATAAAGAGTTAGTCCGGTGGTTTTATCGATTTCCGCTGTAAAATAAACACCAGGTGAGCGAACAATCTGATTAATAATCGCTCTTTCAATGCCGTTGATAATAAAAGTACCACGATCGGTCATTTTAGGCAGATTAAAAAAATAGATGTCTTGTTTTTTTTCGCTATTGGTTTTTTTATTAACCAGTTTTAATTTAAGATAGACTGGAGTATCATAGGTAAGTTTCTTTTTAAGACATAGTTCAATCGGGTATCGGGACTCGCCAAAATAAAAGTCTTCAAAATGGAGAGTAAACTTTTTTTTCGTATAGTCTTCAATGGGAAAGAATTCGTTAAAGATTTCTTTTAATCGAATATCAATAAACTCGGTCCAGGAATTTTTTTGGACCTCGATTAAGTTAAAGTTTTCAATCAGTTCGTCTTTCTTTCCTAGAAATAAACTTTTGTGGGGTAAAATCTTTGATTTAATAGTTTTATTCATCGAGTAGAAAGAAAAAATATTTTATCATACAAAACATAATTAAAAAAGTCAAACGGATTTACAAAAACTTAAAAGTAGAGAGGATTTGTTTAAGTATTTCTTTTGACTCAGCTGTAACAGGTTGAAGATCAAAAGTAACTATTCCTCCGTTAGGATGAGAAATCCATGCACTGGCATTTCCGTCAGCACCCGTGCCCCAATCAATTGACGCAGTAACTTCACCCATCTTAAATAATTCACATCTTGAGAAATCGTTAGGGTACGCACCGCAATAAGTTACTCCCATGACGCTAAGTTGGCTTTTGGAAATAAAGCCAAGACTTATGACATATCCGTTATTATGCTTAGAGCCTCCGTCACTTCCCTTTGGTAAATAGCAAATAGCAAACGTAGTATCTCCAGCAAATCTTTGTAATTCACAAGAGGTAGGCGGGTATTGAAAAGAATAATTCAGGTTACTGTCAGTATATGTTTTCCAATTTACCATCGCGTTAGGAGGAATTGAGATTGAGGAAACAACCGAAGTTGGAGATGGAACTTGAACGGTTGGGACAACTGTTTGAGAAATTTTATTTTTCAGCTGTTGGTTTTGGAGATAAAGATAAACTGATGTGCTGGCAAGAAAGAAAAATAACACAACAATGGTGGTAATTAGCGGCCAGCGGGATTTTATAAATTCCATAAATTAATAATACCTAATCTTTTAAAATACTACTACCAAGCTTCCTTGCTTCTTCTATAAAAAAACTATCCATTTCTTTTTTGTTGAAAGGCACAAGTATTTTAGGAGTTTCCAAAATCTTGATCTCTTTAACTCTTAAAAGTTGACTAACCAATGTTAATCTATCAATATCCCAATCAAACTTTGC
>CAZJKY010000009.1:0-1689 GCA_964546915.1 uncultured Gammaproteobacteria bacterium
TTGCTTCGTATTCAACAGTTCAAAAAAAAGCCCGTGATGCCAAAAGACAAGGAGACCTTAAAGCCGCTCAACAGGTAATGGAGCAATGTTATTCTGTTAACAGTTTTGTGTATCCGACCATTTCCGGCACTGGAACAATTACAGCTACCTGTCCGGCGCCAAATGCCAGTATTACTTTTTCAATAAAGGATCCCCTCGACACTGGCACATATAAATACACTTATACACAAGACTATACTATTACAGCTGATTTAGAAACATCAACCGTCAATTTTTCAGTTAGTAATCAACAATGAAAAAATCATTTACACTCATCGAAATCCTCGTTGTTGCCACTATCATTGTTCTTTTAACAGCCACGGCCTCTGTTACTTATACGGCTTTTCTAAAACAGTCGCGCGACGCTAAAAGAAAGGTTGATCTTGGACAAATTAGTGCGGCTTTAGAAATGTATCGGTCGAACAATGATACTTATCCTGCTTCTACCAATTTAACTATTCTAACTTCACCGGTCACCTATATTAAATCAATACCAAAAGATCCAAAAACCAATGGTGATTATGGTTATTCAGCACTACCGGTGGATTGTCAAACTTGTACTCCTTCTCCTTGTATTCCAACAGTAGCCTGCGCAAGTTATGCCTTAACGGCTGACTTGGAAGCAGGAGGTATTTATACCGCCGGACCTTATGGCAGTTCAACTGTAACACCGACACCGACGCCTACCCCTTAATTAGTCAATTTATGAAAACAAATAATTTTTCGACCGGCTTTACCTTAATCGAACTTCTCGTTGTTATCTCCATTATGATTATTTTTATCGGCAGCACCTTAGCTCAATATAATGCTTATACCGAACAAGCCAAATTAAAAAATGAAGGAAAAAAATTAGTTGATGTCATAGAATTAGCTAAAAAAAAAGGCCTCTTCGGCCGATATTGGCAGCTACAGTTGTAGTGTTTTTTCTGGTTACCGAGTCAATATTCAAAACTCATCTTACCAGCTTGCCCTTTGTTGTTCTTTAGACTGCAGTACTAATTACCTAATTCAAAATTACAATTTTCCCAATATAAATATTTTCATCCAATCGGGAACTGGATTATTTCGATTCAAACAATTAGCTGTTGGCTTGGAGTATAAAGTAAATGAATCTGCCGACCCTTCTAATCCTCCAACTGTTTATATAAAAAATTCCGCTATTAACACTATTAACAAGTGTATAACAATTTCTATTTCGGCAATTGGAGTAGTGGAATTAAATGAAACACTGATAGGATGTTAATTTTAGGGCGTGATAAATCACGCCCCTACAACAATGAATAAAGGTTTTTCTTTGATAGAGGTTCTCGTCTTTACTGCTGTTTTAGGTTTGTTCTTTGTGGCCGCGCTAACTGTTACGACTTTTAATCTCAAAAATATGAAAATACAGGAGCATAAAATTTTGGCGACTCGTTACGCCGAAGAAGCTGTAGAATGGCTTAAACAAGAAAAAGAGGATGATTGGTCCATATTTATTACTCGAGGATCTGCAGGCGGAACAACCTATTGTCTTAATAATTCACTTAGTTGGGGTAGTTCATCACCCTGTGGAAGTTACGGTCTTAGCACAATTTATAAACGAGAGTTGGTGATTAAAAATTCCGGATCGCCGGTTGATCAGGTCAATGCGATGATTACGGTATCTTGGCA
>CAZJKY010000009.1:1789-12994 GCA_964546915.1 uncultured Gammaproteobacteria bacterium
AAAATTCCGGATCGCCGGTTGATCAGGTCAATGCGATGATTACGGTATCTTGGCAGGATATGGGTACGGTTTTGTCAGTACCAATAAAGACGGTATTTAAGTTATTAGAATAATTTATGAAAAAAGGTTTTACCTTAATAGAAACCATCGTCGTCATTGCCGTCATTGGCTTAACCTTACCAGTCTTGATTGGAACAATATTTATCCTGATTCGACAGCAGACAAAAGTTATCCGGTTAAGCCAGGTAAAACGGGAAGGTGATTACATCATTAATTTGATGGAAAATACGATTAGAAATCGTGCCATTTCGATTCATTCCGGCGTACCAACAGAAGGTAATATTGTTTGTGACGGGGTTATTAATACATTTTCAGATCTCCCTCTTTATTTTCTAGATAAGAATGGATACTGGTTTGGTTACCTCTTTAATAATAATTCAATTGCTTCTGATTCAGCTGATCCTCCATTACCAACACCAACAATGCAACCAATCAATTTAACATCAACTAAGACCCGTATTGAGAATTTTTCTATTTCCTGCGCAAGAAATACGGCCTATTCACCAGCATCAATCTCACTTAGCTTTGATGTTTGTTATGATACCGGATCTGGCGTCTGCACCTCAACCCGCCCCGAAGAAACTGCCTTGCTTCACTATCAGACGAAGATTAAGTTGAGAAATTATTAAAGACAGTCTTAAATAAGACTGTCTTTAATTAAATGTTATTTGTCATTTGAAATTTCCTTTTAGTTCTTCTATATTAAAACTATGGCGGATAATTTTTTTAGTTTAGACATTGACGAAAAATTTACCAAGGTAGCTTATGCTAAAAAAGCCGGCGATATTCTGGAAGTAACAGCCTTGGGAAAGACGGAAACGTCAGAGTTTTTTTATACAGGCAATCTAGAAAAAACTGTCGAGGCAGAAGTAACTCAGATAAAAAAACTCATTGAAACTCTTAATATCACCAAGAAAAACGTCAATTTGATTATTCCCGACGCCCTTACCTACAGCCAAATTGTCTCAATGCCGCTTCTCAACGAAAAAGAACTCATTTCGGCCATCAAATATCAGGCCGACCAGTTTATCCCGATGCCGATTGAGGAAACCAATATTGATATTGAGGTCATTGACGAAGACCAAAAAGAAAAAAAAGTTTTACTTCTAATTGTGGCCGCGCCAAAAAAAGTTATCGAAAGAATCCAGACGACTGTCGAACTGGCCGGACTTAATCCTGAGTCGGTAGAAAACGAACTAAGCAGCAATGGACGGTTTATGGGCTCCTTTAATAAAAATATTCTTGACCAATATAAAATTAATCAGGGTCAGGGGATTGTCATTGCAAATTTTGATATTAATTCTACTTCTTTAGCTTATTTTTCTCCCCAAGAATTAGTCATCAGAGAAAACCATCATCTCTCAATCGGCTATCAGTTATTTTTAAAAGAAACTCAAATCAATACTGATACCGATATTAAAAAAGCCGAAGAAATCTTAAAAATTTATGACAAAAAAAATCCGTCTTCTTATCCTGTCGAAAAAATTGTCCAGCCTTTGGTTAAAGAATTTTCCAATGAATTAAAAATCTTTATTTCTAAATATAATCCCAGCGTTGTCCTATTTACCAATAAAACATTTTTATTTCCGTCATTAGTGACCACTTTAGGCGAAGAGCTAACTTTTCCCATCAATATTTTTAATCCGTATTCATTGATTAAAAAATCACAGTTAATCGAAACCTATAAAAACGAGTTACCTATTTTTGTCCCGGCCTTGGGCGGAAACTTGAGATGAAAAAAAACCGCATTAATCTTCTTGTCAGTCGGGAAGATTATCAAAAATACGAGAATCTTTTTGAGCAATCAAAACTCTCGGTCGCTGTCTTAACCGCAATTTTATTTATCCTTTTTATTTCTTTTTATCTAATTTTAAAAAATAAATTTAATCTTTATGAAAATATGAATCTACAAAAAAAAACTTATCTACAGCTATTGACGGAAAGAAGAGGTGACGAGGCAAAAATCAACTATATTCAAAAAAAATATTTAGATTTGAAGACTTTTTTAAAAGACGACGCTGCTTCTCTTCCTTACTATCAACTGCTTTCCGACGCCATCAAAGATAGTTCGACTTCGCTCACTATAAACAGCAGCGAGTCGGCTAGTTTAAAATCTTTCGAGATTAACAAGGACCGGATGACCTCTTTTACTATCTCTTTTTCCGCCTTTGACAAACTGATGGACTTTTTAAAGTTTGCCGAGTCCCAGACTTTCATAAAAAATTTTGAGAATATTTCTTTGAAAAACTTTGTGGTTATTGGAGATAAAGAAAAAAAAGAAAGTTATGAGTTAAGCTTTAGCGGGAAATTTATACCGATTAAGCTCGATCTTAATAATGAAAAATAAAATCAAACCGTTTATCCGGCGTCTGATCAAAGAAAATATTTTTTATCTGATTGGCAATGTCTTTATTTTTGTCTTAATTATCATTGTCGTTAGAATCGGTCTGACGGAAAATTCAAGTTATAATAAGAAAATCACGGCTCTAAAAACCGAGCTTAGCCAATTACAAAATAAAGTCACTCTGATGCAAACCACAATTCCGCCTTCGGATAAACTCGATGAAGACTTAAATTTTTTAAATACTTTAATTCCCAATATTGAAGATTATTTTTCTATTATCTATGCTTTGGAAAAGTTATCGCAGAAAACCAACTTCATCATCACTGATTATAACGTTAATGTGAGAAACTCTACTGCCGAACAATTAAAACTTAGTGTCAGCGGAATAGGGGACAGTCAATCATTTATTAATTTTTTAAAAGACTATAATTTTGGAGGCGGCCGCTTGATTACTTCGGATAAAATTCAGCTTGATCCAAATTTTTTTGGCGCAATCAAAATCGATCTGACCTTTTATGCCAAGAGCGTTTCAACCGGCAAAAACTTGGAACTGATACCTGATTACAAATTTTTTGAAGAATTAGAAACGCTTAAAAGCAAAGTGAACTTTAGTTTTGATAATAATTTAGCAACTAATTCTGCTGATTTAGATTATCCGAGAAAGAGCAACCCGTTCTAAAAATACCAATGAGTCTTATTAGACTTATTAGACCAATTTGCGATTTTTAAGAAGTTTTCGCAGTCCTTCCGATACTTGTGCTCCTACATTTATCCAATAGTCAAAGCGATCTTTTTTAATGTTAAAGATGACCGGGTTGGCAATTGGATCGTAAAAGCCAATCTCTTCTATATATTTGCCATCAGCTTTATAATGCTTATTGACGGCCACAATACGATAAGATGGATGACCTTTTTTTCCTTGACGATATAGTTTAAGTGCAACAGCCATAAATATAAAAATCCTAAATTCTAAATACCAAGTTCCAAATAAATTATAACATCAAAATTCTAAAAAATATATGCATTTGAGTGTTTGTGTTTTATAATTTATTATTTAATATTTATTTGTTATTTGATATTTAATATTTAAAATTTTGTCTTTAATGCCTCTTTGGCCGCTTCTTCTTCAGCTTCTTTTTTTGAAGGAGCAATACCCACTCCCAACTTTTTGTTATTAAAATAAACTCCGATTTTGAAAGTTCTTTTATGCTCCGGTCCTTTTTCCTCCAAGACTTTATAAAGAGGCGTCATTTTATATTTTCCCTGAATCAGTTCTTGGAGTTTGCTTTTGGCTGATAAATATAAATTATTTTTTAACAAATAATCAAGTTTTTCCTTAAAAAGAAAATTAACAACAAAAATATAAGCCTTTTCAAAATTTTGATCCAAAAATATTGCGGCAATCAAAGCCTCAAAACAGTCGGCTAAAATATTGTTATTTTTCCTTCCGTCGCCTTTTTCTTCACCTTTGGAGAGAAGAAGATAGTTGTTTAGGTTAATTTTTTTGGCCGCTTCAGCCAAGCTGTCCATTTTAACAATCGCTGACTTTATCTCGGTATAGTCGCCTTCTTTTAAATTAGGATAGTTTTTAAAAAGATAAACTGAAGTAATGAGAGATAAAACGCTATCACCTAAAAACTCCAGCCTTTCATTCGATGAAAGCTTGGAACTTTTATGTTCATTGAGATAAGAACGGTGGATAAAAACGTTATTAAGTAAATCTCCATCTTTAAATTTAATTTTAATGGTTGATTCTAAAATAGAATATTTATTTATTGTCATATATTTTTCCTAAAACCGCATTTACAAATGCATATGCTTTATCGCTCCCCAGTTCTTTGGCTAATTTGACTGCTTCGTCAATAATCACTTTGGCCGGCTGTTTTTTTTCAACCATTAGTTCAAACACAGCCAGTTGTAAAATGGCTAAATCAACCTTGGCGATCTTATCCAAAGGATATTTTGGCGCGTATTTTTTTATTAAAGTATTAATTTTGGTGATATTTTTAATTACTTGTTTAGTCTTATTATCAATTAATTGATCTTTAGTTTTTAAAAAACTTAAGGCAAATAATTGCTGAATGATTTTGATCCGAAGTTCATGTCTGGGATCCATTTTATTTGTTACAGTACTTGCATACCCTGTGGCTTAACTTTGTCTTACCGCAATTAGCACATTTAACAAGCTTGGAAAAAGATCTGACTCTTTCGGCCATTCTTTTTCCTTTTCTTTGGGTTGAATGTTTGCGTTTTGGAAGGGGTGCCATAGAAAATAATAATATCATACAAAATAGCCCTTGACAAATGGAAAAGAAATGATTTATATTTAATTTATATGAAAAAATTTAGCAAGGGTCCTGCCCCTCGAAGCTTTAGCGAAGTGGGGTTTACTCTTATTGAACTTCTTATTGTTATTGCCCTTCTTGGAGCATTGGCAGTTGGATTATTGGCCGCCCTTGATCCTTTTGAACAACTGAAAAAAGGCACGGATACAAGTGTGAGAAATACTGTATCGGAAATTCATGGAGCTATAATAAGATATTTCGCTATTAAAAATAATATGCCTTGGTGTCCGACAGGAACAGGTTGTCCTACAGATCCTTCGGGAATTGATCTCTCAACCAGTCCGATTGGACCACAAGCAACAGCAGGTACAGCGCTATATAATATAGTTGATGCTGGAGAGTTAAAAAGTGATTTTTCAACTTTAGCCAGCAATGCCTTAATAAAAGTTTTTGTTACCGGCTCTCAAGCTAACAGCACCGTAACGGTGTGTTACAGACCAACATCAAAATCTTTTCTTTCGGATCCCAATTCTAAATACGATAAACTGGGTACTGTAACACCATGTGTTATAACAACCTTAACTACCTGCTTTTGGTGTGTAAAATGATGAATAAAAAAGGGTTTACATTAATTGAACTTCTTGTTGTTATTTCAATCTTAGGAATTTTAGCGGCCTTAATCAGTGGTAATTTTATTACTTCGCTTAAAAAAGGCCGAGATGCTAAGCGCAAAGGCGACCTGGAGCAGATTACGAGAGCTCTTGAGATGTATTACGAAGATAAAAAAGTTTATCCAACTACACTATCTTTTGGAGTGAAATTTTGTGAGAATAATCCTTGTTTGGTAGCTGATAAAGTTTATATGCAAAAAGTGCCTAACGACCCGATTTCTGGAAAAAGCTATGAATATAACTTAACTAGTGGTTCTTACCGACTCTATGCTTGTCTGGAAAATAACCAGCAGATACTTCCTTATAATGATTTAACTCAAGCACCCTCCATGACTTGCAGTATTCAATGTAAAAAGAATAATGGCACTGATACTACTAACGGCTGTATTTGGGCAGTGTCAAGTTCAGATATTTCACCTTAAATTATTTTTATAATCTATTCGCTTTTTAAAAAGTTTTTCTCTAAATCCACCTTCTTTTACAAACTTATTTTGCTGGGCCTGAACAAGTCTATCTAAAAGATAGCCTTCTTTGAAGCAGAGAGTAATCATAAGGTTGGCAAAGTTTTCTCCATTGGTCAAATATGTCCCATAAGTCAAATTAGTCAAATTGGACTCATTAGACTCATTGGACACATGGGTAGAAATTCGCATCCGGCGAATTTCTAAAACACGGGAATCGTCTTTTATCCAAATCGAAAGCCCTTTTTGCCTGAGAAAATCCTTATAATCTTCTAATAACTCACCATAACTGGCACGAGCTACGCCTGTTAATTTGATATTACTTTCGACGCTTGGTTCTAACGATCCTTCAACAATATTTTGTTTTCCGCTTCGAGCCGCCTGTACCATCTGATCGTGGGTACGAGATTTTATATCTATATAGCGATTGCAAAAAATTACCGTCAAATCATATATATCAACCGCTAACCAATAAACAATCAAGGATTGGTAACCGCCTTTATTCAAATTGGTCATATAGGTCTAATTAGACTAATAAGACTCATTAGACCAATTGGCAAAAGCCAAGTCAATCGCTTATAACCTACAAAGTGAGTTGTTTAGGTTGTCAATTAAAGATTTTTTAGTTCATTGATAACTTCGGAGTCATTCGCGTTAAAATTCTTTAGAATATATTCAAAAACCTTTCTTGCTTCACTAGTCTGCCCATGCTTTTTCAATAGCTGGCCTTTAAATAGATAAGCCTCGCGGTAATTGGATTTGAGATTAATGGTTTTGTCGATCTCCTCGAGAGATAATCTTTGCCAGTTTTGTTTATCAATATTACTTTTAGTCGTATCATAAAGAGTTGTATAATAAAGCGCCAGAGTATAAGGAATCTTAGGATCGGTCGGATAGAGTTTCCGGGCAGTTTTTAAAGCTTCAACCCCTTGTAATAACTCATTATCACTACCTGTCACCTGATAGAAATAATACATATTTTTCGCTCGCGTCTTCCAGTAAAAAACATTTTTCGGATAAGTCTGAACTGTCTTTCTATTATATGAATCAGCCATAGCCGCGATTTGCTTGGCCGGATCTTTTTCATTTTGCAAAGAGGCCAAGGCGGAAAGATAGGCCAACGATGCGGAAAATTTGTCTTCATAAACCGGTTCATGTCTCAATTTTAAAGCCTTTTCAAAATATGAAGCGGCTTTTTGCTGGTCAGACACTTTGGCATATTTTGTCCCGTAAGAATAATTGACATCAGCTAAATAATAAACGGTAATAGAAAATAGAAGATAGATTGTAGAAGGGATAAGTAGAAAAATAAGTAATTTTTGTAAAACAGAAAGTTTGTTAATTGTTAATTGATAATTGTTATTTGGTTGATTATTATTCAAAACAAAAATAAAAGCGGGGATTAAGTAAAAAAATAGCTGGATTGTTGTAGTAGAAAAGCCGAAGAAGTTGGTGATAAGAATTGTTAGCCAGCCACAAAATAAGCTCAAAGTTAAAATATCAAAGCTCAAATCCAAGTTTAAAGACTTTAAGTTTTTTACTGTTTTTAAATTTTGAACTGTGTCTTTGATATTTGATCTTTGATTTTTGATCTTTTTAATAACATAAATAATAAAAGCGACTATAAAACATAAATATCCTCCTAATCCCACAAATCCTGTGGTGGCTAAATAATTCAGATATTCGTTATGGGCCTTATTATAGATATAGTCCCATTCTGATGTCAGGTTATGAGCAATCGGCCGGACAAAGTTATAACTAAAAGCAAAAGTCTCTACACCGGTGCCAAATAGGGGATATTTTAAACCTAAATCCCAAGCTCCTTGCCAGACGATTTTGCGGATGTCGAAAGACTCTGTCACGTTTGATGAAGTAATTGGAGATTGGTTATTGGTGATTGGAGATTTGCTTGGAGATTGGTTATTGGTTATTTGAATTATTGTAACGATTAATAGGATAATTAAAACTTTTTTAAAGTTTGTCTTGATAAATAATGAATAATAACTAATAAATAATATTAAACCAATCAAAACTGCAAAAATAGCTGATCGAGAACGGGTAAACAAGATCATGGAGAAATTCAGAAATAGATAAATGGATGTAAATATTCGTAGAGACAAGGCATGCCTTGTCTCTACATTTTTTATAAAAAAATAGATTCCAATAAAAAACGTCACCGCTAAATAGGCTCCGAGCCAGTTTGGCTGGCCTAATGTTGAAAATGCACGTAGTTCCGGCCTGAATGCCAAAGTAGTATTATCCCAACAAGAATTATTAAACTGGCCGGTAAATAAAAGACAGGTCAGATCATGACCGAACTTGCCGGGAATCGCCCAAACAATAACCAACAAAGAAGAGGCTAAAATCGCTTTTAAAGTTTTTTCGACATTGAGACTATTGGAGACAAAAGCATAGTAGAGTATGATATAACTTAACGTAGAAAGCAAGCCGCCGTTAAACCGTCCATAATAGCCAAATAAAGAGGTATGACGATCTAAAGAAAATATTGTTGAGATTAACTGGGAAAGAAAAAAAACTATGATTGGGATATCTAAAAAGGTTTTTTTCAGTATAATTTTCTTATTAACAACCATTTTTAAAAACCATAAAAAAGCTATAAGAACCGTAATGGCATAAATAAAAAGCATTTTATTAAATTCGAAAAGTTCCGAAGTCGACTTAGTCATAATTAAAGGAGTGACAAAAAAAAGCAGGTTATAAAAAACTTGGATAATTTGATCAATCATTATGCTTAATCTAATGGATATTTTCAAAAAAATCAAGCTTCCCTTTTTTGCCAACTTTGAGGTTTATTTTGATTTAGGTACATCAATCACCAAGATGGCCATTAAAGATAAGGGAGTAATTTTAAGAGAGCCGTCTTTTTTAGGATATAACAGCCGAATCAAAGACTATTCTTTTATCGGAACCGAGGCAAAAACTATTTTGGGAAAAACTCCCGAGTTTATCCGTGTGATAAGACCGATTGTCAACGGCGTTATCTCTGACTTTGACGCCGAAGTCTTTTTACTGCGAAAATTTTTGGAAAGATCAGTCTATCTTTACTCCGGAAGTAAAATGCTTAAACCGATGATGACAGGAATCGCGACCGTGCCGACGATTGCCACCGAAATTGAACAAAAAGCGGTCAAGGAAGTTTTGCTGAAAATCGGTATGTCCCAGGTCTTTTTGGTAGAAAAGCCTTTGGCAACGGCTACCGGCGCCGGTTTAAATATTTTTTCCCACGAACCAACTATTGTTGCTGATTTAGGCGGTGGGTTAATTGAACTGTCTGTAGTTGGCTCGGGCGGAATCCTTTCCCAAAAAACCTTTAAAAACGCCGGCGATCAGATGAATAAAGTGATCTTTAATTATGTTTATCTGAAATATGGAATAATCTTGGGTGAAGCAACCTGCGAACAGCTAAAAATCGAGCTTTTGAACTTTAATAATGCGGAAAAAACCATTGTCATCAGAGGTAAATCTTTGGAAAGCGGCCTGCCCAAATCAGTCAAGATAAAAAGTTCTGATATTAACGAAGCTTTGTTAACCAACTTTAACCAAATTATTGACGGAATTAAAGAGTTGATTGAAACTTCGGCCCCTGAGGTCGTTGACGAAGTAATGAAAAAAGGGATTATTCTTACTGGCGGCTTATCAAGAATTTCGGGAATCGATAAATTTTTTGAAAGAGAATTAAAGATGACCGTTTACTGCAGTGATAAATATGAATATACAACTATCAACGGCTTGATGAAATTAACTACTGATGAAGAAACTTTTTCTAAGATTATAATTCAGTAAAATCATCCGGCATTCATTTTAACTTCAATCCTGCTATCTACAAATTTTTCATTAAATATTTCTGTTGGAGATGGTTTCCAAAATTTTTCAGGGACTGCTTTATATAATCTAAGTCTTGATAAACCTTGAAAGTCTCCATGCTGTTTAATAAATCTTTCAGCACTGGTTTTATTGGCAAATTTAGTTTTTATCATCTTTGCCGCATATAATCCCAATCCTTTAATTAACTCAATTTTATCTTCAACCTCATGTGCTTTTGCTTTGATATAAACTGCATCTACATCTTTACCGACTGCGGTTGAGTTAAAAATGACTAATGCAACTGATGGGTTTTCTTTTATTCTTTGAGAATGGATCGAGTCTTTTGGTGAGTACCAGTAAAAATTATAATCTTTATCGTAGACATAATATAAATTTGCTATCCAAGGTTCGCCATTTTTACTGGCAACTTATATGGTCATATATAAATTTTCCTGAAGCATTCTGTCAACTTTCTTTTTATTCTCCATAACGATAATAGTATAACAAAAGTAAAATGCGTACGTAAGATTTGAGCCTTAAAATACTTAAACAATGTCAATCCTTGCGGACGGGGATTAATGAATAACATGGAGAATATTGCGGTTGCTTTTTGTTTAATATGTTTATTCGGTAATTACCATCTTGACACCGATCGTACAAAGATGGTAATATTTTTTATACGACTAATAAAAAGTTTATTAACTACGGCGCATTAACAAAAGGTATACTGATGTATTTTGCTGGCATTTTGACATCTGGTTACTCATCTATCCAAAATCGAAAAGGAGCCAACCTTTCATTATTAATAGATAATCTGCAGAATTTATTAAAGACAATAAATAATTATCAAGTCAAAAAAGCTAAAGTTCTGAGAGCTTTAAAAAAACTTGAAAAAAACGAGGTTTTAGACATTCAGGAAAATAACGGAAAAGTGACTGTTTATTTAAAAAATGAAAATCATCCAAAAATTATTAATTATTCGATTAGAATTCTTCTAGATTTTAAAAAGAAAAACAAACAATGGAATGGAAAATGGTTTTTAGTATTTTTTGATGTTCCGGAAACTCAAAGAAATAAAAGAGATTATCTTCGAAGATATTTAATTAAATTGGGTTTTTTCCAATATCAAAAAAGCGTTTACCTTTTTCCTTATGAGTGTGAAAGAGAGGTGGAATTAATAAAAAAAATTGTTGAAGGAGCAAAATATATGAAGTATATTATTGCTGAAAAAATAGAGGATGAATTAAAAGCTAAAGAGTATTTTAAATTACCATCTTAGCTCGATCGTACAAAGATGGTATATAAGTCATATTTACAGTTGCTAAAATATCGCTAAATTAGCGTTTGCTTTTTAATAATTTTTTATATAGAATTAGTTTTTACTTGAAGATTTTAAAGCTCTTTGACAATTTATTTGTTTTTCTTTGCCAATTTAAGTTTTTATTTAGTCTTTTGATAATCGGGTTAGGATCGGTCCGACTAAGCTTTGTGCTTTAGTCGTGACTTTTTTAAGAGTTTGATCCTGGCTCAGGATGAATGTTGGCGGTGTGCCTGAGATA